>NZ_PSQF01000021.1:0-38550 GCF_003324125.1 Subdoligranulum sp. APC924/74
ATTATCTGCGCTTTTGGCTTAGCAGCTGCCGCACCTCGCTCGCCGTATCGGCACTTAGAATTATGCGGTATTGCCTTAGGAGTTAGGAAGTAGGAGTTAGGAGTTGAATGGGGCGGGGCGAGTGGCAAATAAAAGAGCCCGGCGCGGGGCCAGGCGGGATAAGAGGGGATTAGACGTTGAGTTTGACGGTGCGCTTGTAGACGAGAGCAGCGGCGAGGGCGCTGAGAAGCTCGGTGACCCAGAAAGCGTGCCACACGCCGACAGGTCCGAACATGCGGCAGAGGATCCACGCGGCGGGGATCATAATGATGATGTAGCGGCACAGCGAGATGATGAGAGACTGGGTGCCCTTGCCCAGTGCTTCCAGCGAGCCGGAGGCCGTGACCGAGAGGGTGGATACCAGGAAGCCCGCGCTGATGATGCGCAAAGCAACCTGACCGGCGGCGATGGTATCGGCGTTGGTGGTGAACATGCCGATCAAAGCGGGGCTGCCCATCAGGCAGATGATGGTGCCGGCGGTCATGATGGCGGCGTTCATACCCATGGCAAGGTTGTAAATCTTTTTCACGCGGCCATGCTCCCCGGCGCCGTAATTATAGCTGATGAGGGGGCGCATGCCCTGCACAATGCCGCCCGCGGGCAGGTACAGGAAGGTTTGCAGCTTATAATAAATACCTAGAATGACCACATACCCCTGCGAGTAAGCGGCCAGCAGAGAGTTGAGGAAAGAAACCAACACCGAGGGCAGCGCCAGGTTGAGAATGGCGGGAACGCCGATGGAGTAAAGCTTGGCATCCAGCCGCCAGTCCGGCTTGATGCAGCTCAGCCGCAGCCGTACGGGGAAGCGGTGGGTGCAGTAAATAATAAGGTAGACGCTTAAGGTGACGCACTGTCCGATGCCGGTTGCCAGCGCCGCGCCGGAGATACCCAGCATGGGAAAAGGCCCAAGGCCGAAGATGAGCACGGGGTCCAGAATGATGTTGGTGATGGAACCGCACAGCAGGGCGGCCATCGTTTCGTTCATGCGGCCAACGGCCTGGAACAGCTTTTCAAAGCAAAGTTCCGCCATGATGACCGGGGAAAAGAAGAACGCAATGCTGGAATACCGTACGCCGAGGGCAATGACGGCTTCATCGCCAGTGAAAAGCCGCAGAAAGCCGGGCATCATGGCGATACAGACAACGGCAGCAATCAGGCCGTGCAGGATGGAAAAGACCAGGCCGTGGGTGGCGGCGGTATCGGCACGGCAGCGGTCCCCCGCGCCGGAATACAGCGCGATCAGGGCGTTGATGCCGACGCCGAAGCCAATGGCAATGGCGTTGATCATGTTCTGCACCGGGTACACCAGCGAAAGCGCCGTCATGGCCTGCTCACTGATCTGGGCAACAAAAAAACTGTCCACAATGTTGTACAGCGCGTTCACTGTCATGGAAAGCACCATGGGCAGCGCCATGGAAACCAGCAGCGGGAAAATAGGCCGCTCTTTCATAAAAGTATCGTTCACGGGTAAAGCATAGCTCCTTTTTAGTTGGAATGCAGTGGGAATGGCGGGCAAAAACGGCACAAAAAAACCACACAACCACGCGTTAGCGCGGTTGTGTGGCGAAAAGTAGCAGTGCTGTAAAAATCCACACCGGGTTTTAATAGGTATAGAATAGCATACACGGTGCGGGGTGTCAAGGGGCGAGGCGGAATGTTTTTGCGCCAGGGGCTTTGCAGGCGGGCGGGGGCGTGGTATAATCAAAATGTTCCAACATTATTATATTATAGGAGTGAAAAACGATGAGCAACACCGCACTGCATACCGATAAAGCCCCCGCCGCCATTGGCCCGTATTCCCAGGGCATCCAGGCAGGCAACACCATTTACGTTTCCGGCCAGATCCCCATTGACCCGGCTACCGGCGAATTTGCCGGGCAGGACATCAAGACCCAGACGCGCCAGAGCCTGACCAATATTTCCAACATTCTGGCCGCTGCAGGCGCAAGCATGGCTGATGTGGTAAAAACCACGGTGCTGCTGAACGATATTGCAGACTTTGCCGCCATGAACGAGGTGTACGCTGAGTTCTTTACCGAGCCGTATCCCGCCCGCGCCGCTTTCCAGGCAGCAGGCATCCCCAAAGGCGCACTGGTAGAGATCGAGTGCGTGGCCGTGAAGGGCTGATAACGAACCCGAAGCGACAAAATGCGCCCCTGCGAAAAAAACTGTGGGGAAATTTACGCTTTTGTATTGACAACAGCGTTTGTGCTGTGGTATAGTATTTGAGGTAAAAAAAGCAGCGTCCGGCAGTGTGCCGTCGTTCACCTTGCGGGCCCAAGGGCTCCGGGTCATACAAAGATCACGCAATGATTGCGTGCCAACTTCGTATTCAGGCGGCTGCTTTTAGGGGCAGCCGCTTTTTCATTTCAATCTTTCAAGACTTGTAACGGAGGTGTATTCCAATCGCGAGCAACAGCAATTCCAAGGAACTGGAAATCAATGAGCAGATCCGTGATAAGGAAGTCCGCCTGATTGGCGCGGACGGCCAGCAGAAGGGCGTTATGAGCCCCCGCGATGCGCTGAAAATGGCGCAGGCGCTGGATCTGGACCTGGTCAAGGTGGCTCCCCAGGCCAAGCCCCCTGTCTGCAAAATTCTCGATTACGGCAAGTACCGTTTTGAGATGCAGAAAAAGGAAAAGGAAGCCAAGAAAAACCAGAAAGTGATCGAGCTGAAGGAGATCCGCCTTTCGCTCAACATTGATACCAACGACTTTAACACCAAGGTCAACCAGGCCGCAAAGTTCTTGCAGCAGGGCCACAAGGTAAAGGTTTCCATCCGGTTCCGCGGCCGCGAAATGGCGCACACCAGTCTGGGTATTGATGTGGAGCAGCGCTTTGCACAGGCGCTGGAAGGCAAGGCTGTGGTTGATAAGCAGCCTAAGCTGGAAGGCCGCAGCATGATGATGTTCCTGTCCCCCAGCCCGACCAAGTAAATACTCTATCTTACGGAGGAAAAGAAAATGGCTAAAATGAAACTTAAGACCTGCTCCGGTGCCAAAAAGCGCTTTAAGATGACTGCTTCCGGCAAGATCAAGCGCAACGCTTCCAAGCGCCGTCACATCCTGACCAAGAAGACCACCAAGCTCACCCGCGGCCTGCGTATGCCCAAGTACGTTGACAAGACCAACGAGGCTACTGTCCGCAAGATGATGCCCTACGGCGGCTGATTCGGCTGAATCATTTTCTGACTTGACTTAATGTGACTGTGTAAAAGGAGATATTACCATGGCTCGTATTAAAGGCGCAACCATGACGCATAAGCGTCGCACCAAAACTTTGAAGCTGGCTAAGGGCTACTACGGCTCCAAGAGCAAGCATTTCCGTATGGCCAAACAGGCTGTGATGAAGTCTGGCAACTATGCTTTCGTTGGTCGTAAGCAGAAGAAGCGCCAGTTCCGCAACCTGTGGATCACCCGCATCAACAACGCTGTTCGTGCCCAGGGCATGAACTACTCCACCTTCATGAACGGCCTGAAGAAGTCCGGCATCGAGCTGAACCGCAAGATGCTGAGCGAGATGGCCATCCACGATCCCGCCAGCTTCAACGCTCTGGTCGAGACCGCCAAGAAGGCGCTGTAAGAATCAGCTTTTTCAAAGACGCATGCGCCGCGCGCGCGTGCGTCATTTTGTTTATATGGAGATCATACGGGGGTGCCAGATGGAAACCATCACCAGCCGCGAAAACGCCAAAATCAAATATGCCTGCCGCCTGCGGGAAGAAGAAAAGCTCCGCACGGCGGATGGCCTGTTTTTTGCTGAGGGCCCCAAGCTCTGTCTGGAGCTGGCCCGCGGCTGTACCCTGCAAACCCTGTATGCCACCGAGAAGGCCCTGGCCCATACCCCAGAACTGGAAGCCTTTGCGGGCAAAACTGTGCTGGTAACAGAGCCGGTGGCACAAAAGCTTTCCGGAACCAAAACCAGCCAGGATGTGTTCGGCGTGTTTGAACACCCCGGCTGGCAGGCGGCAGATATTTTAGCAAAGGGACGCCGTATTTTGGCACTGGAAGCGGTGCAGGACCCCGGCAATGTGGGCACCCTGCTGCGCAGCGCGGCGGCCTTTGGCTTTGACGGTGTGCTGCTCTCCAAGGGGTGTGCGGCACCCTTTGCCCCCAAAACACTGCGGGCATCCATGGGGGCAGCCGGGCGGCTGCCGGTGGCCCCGGTGCAGGATCTGCCGCAGGCATTGCAGCAGCTGCGCGCACGCGGCGTGGTCTGCCTGGCTGCGGCGCTCTACCATTCCCGCCCGCTGGACGAAGCCCCGCAGAGCTACCCGGACGGCCTGTGCGCCGTGATCGGCAGTGAGGGACAGGGCTTGACGGACGCTGCCGTGCAGGCCTGCGATATGGCGGTGCGCATCCCGATGACGGCCCTGGTGGAAAGCCTGAACGCCGGGGTTGCGGGCAGTGTCTTGCTTTGGCACTTCAGAGGTGTATAATAAGGTATGGACAGCACACTGTATTGGCTGTGGCTGGCCGAAGCGCTTGGGTCCGGCTGCCGCCTGGCGGGCAGACTGCTGGAAGAATACCCGGACCCGGCCGAACTGTATGGCCAGGTAAAAGCGGGCTGGAACCCGCCGGAATACCTGAGCGCAAAAGCCCGCGAATTTATGCAGGCGGTGGCCCCGGCCCAGATGGCGGGGCTGAAAAAGCGCTGCGATGATTTGTATATTTTTATCCTGACACCGGACAGCGCCGATTACCCCCAGCGGCTGCGGGACCTGCCCGACCTGCCGTTGGTGCTGTACGGCACCGGAAACCCTGCCTGCCTGAACGGGCGGCGGTATGTGGGCATGGTGGGCACCCGCCGCCCCACAAAGTATGGGCTTTCCGCCTGCCGGGATCTTTCGCTGACAATGGCGGAGCGGGGTGTGGTGATCGTGAGCGGGCTGGCCGAAGGGCTGGACGGCGCAGGCCACCGCGCGGCGGTGGAAGCCGGGCAGCAGACCGTTGCTTTTTTGGGCACGGCCATCAACAAGACCTTCCCAGCGGTGAACGTGACCCTGCGCGCGGAGCTGGAAGCTCTGGGAGGTGCCGTGCTGAGCGAATACCCGCCGGATTATACGGGCAAAATGACAGGGACCTTTTTGGCCCGCAACCGGCTGATTGCCGGTTTGAGCGAGGCCCTCTGCGTGGCGGAAGCCCGCACCCGCAGCGGAACGCTGAACACGGTGAGCCATGCCGAAGAGTACGGCAGGCCGGTGTTTGCGGTACCCGGCAGCATTTACAGCCCCACCAGCGAGGGCACCAATGAGCTGCTGCGCACCGGCCGCGCCCGCGCCCTGTGCACGGCGGATGATGTGCTGGATACCCTGCACATTGCACCCGGCGGCACCGAGCTGGTGCAGGAGGGGGTTATGCTGGATGAGCTGACCCCCAACGCCCGCACCGTGCTGGCAGAACTGGGCCCTAAAGCGCAGACGGCAGATGACTTGGCTGCCGCAACGGGGCTTGCCGTGCAGGCTGTTCTGGCGGCGCTCATGGAGCTGGAATTTGCCGGCGCCGCCGTGGATAACGGCGGGGGCCGGTATACCGCGGCATAAGGGCAAGCGGCCCCAGCCGCAGCGGGCGGATATGGCCCGCATGTATGATGACATTACGGAAAGTATCCGATTAAGATAGAACTTATACGCCAATTTGGGAGAAACAGATATGGCAAAGCAAACTGAACTGGAGCTGACTGCCCAGCAGGCGGCGCAGCCGGAAGAAACCCCGGCAAAAAAAACTGCCGCAAAAAAGACTGCAGCGAAAAAACCGGCAGCAAAAAAAGCAACCACGAAAAAGACAACGACCAAAACCAAGGCAGCTAAGGTAGAGGACGGCGAATCCGCAGCCAAAAAACCTGCCGCAAAGCGCACCACCAAAAAGACCGAAGCAAAGCCCGGCACCAAGCTGGTGATCGTGGAATCCCCGGCCAAGGCAAAGACCATTGGCAAATACCTGGGCCGCGGCTATACCGTAACGGCCAGCATGGGCCATATCCGGGACCTGCCCGCCAGCACGCTGGGCATTGATGTGGAACATGGCTATACCCCCAAGTATATTACCATCAAAGGCAAGACCGCGCTGGTCAAGGACCTGAAAGCCGAAGCGAAAAAAGCACAGACCGTCTATCTGGCAACCGACCCGGACCGTGAAGGCGAGGCAATCAGCTGGCATCTGGCCAATGTGCTGGGGCTGGACCCCACCGCCCCCAACCGCGTGACCTTTGACGAGATCACCAAAAAAGGCGTGCAGGAGGGTATGGCCCACCCGCGCACCATTGATATGGATCTGTTCAACGCCCAGCAGGCCCGGCGCGCGCTGGATCGCCTGGTGGGTTATAAGCTCAGCCCGTTTTTGTGGCATAAGGTGCGCCGCGGGCTTTCGGCTGGCCGCGTGCAGAGCGTGGCGGTGCGCATTATCCGCGACCGCGAGATCGAAATTGAAAACTTTAAGCCCGAAGAATACTGGAACATTGACGCCAACCTGAAGCCCCGCCAGAGCGGCTGTGCGTTCAACGCACGGCTGACAGCTCAGGCGGACGGCACCAAGCTGGTGGTGAAAAATAAAAAACAGGCGGATGCCATTCTGGCCGCGTTGGACGGCAAACCCTACACCGTGACCCGTGTGGATAAGGGCCAGCGCCGCCGCCAGCCGCAGCCACCGTTCATCACCTCCACCCTGCAGCAGGATGCCAGCCGCGCACTGGGGTTTTCGGCCACCCGCACCATGCGTGCCGCCCAGCGCCTGTATGAAGGTATGGAGGTGCACGGCTATGGCCAGATCGGTCTAATTACCTATATGCGTACCGACAGTCTGCGCATTGCGGACGAAGCCGCCGCAGCCGCTAAGACCTTTATCGGCAAGACCTGGGGCGAAAATTACGTCTGCAACAAAAAGCGCGTCTGGAAATCCCGCTCCGCCACAGCGGCGCAGGATGCCCACGAAGCCATCCGCCCCTCAATGCCGGAACTGACGCCGGACCAGGTGGAGGGCAGCATCTCCGGCGATGAAGCCAAGCTGTACCGCCTGATCTGGAGCCGCTTTATGGCATCCCAGATGGCAGACTGCCTGATGGATACCGTTTCGGCCAACATCACGGCGGGGGATTATATCTTCCGCGCATCGGGTTTCCATGTAACGTTTGACGGCTTTACCGCTTTGTATGAGGAAGCCACCGACGATAAGCAGAAGAAAGAAACCGCCCTGCCCCCGCTGGAAGTGAGCCAGGACCTGAAACTGAACAAGCTTTCGGCGGAGCAGAAATTCACCCAGCCGCCGCCGTACTATACTGAAGCAACGCTGATCCATGCGCTGGAAGAAAACGGTATTGGCCGCCCTTCCACCTATGCGCCGATCATTACCACCATTGTGGACCGCGGCTATGTGGAAAAGGAGCAGAAAAAGCTCAAAACCACCCCGCTGGGCCGCGCGGTGAACCAGGTCATGCTGGAACAGTTCCCCGATATCGTGGACCCGACATTCAGTGCCGATATGGAGAAAAAGCTGGACGTTGTGGAAGCCGGTAAGGCGGACTGGGTCAAAACAGTGGACGATTTCTACCAGGGCTTTGAAAAAAGCCTGGAAGCTGCCGAAAAGAACATGGAGGGCAAAAAGATCAAGGTGGAGGATATCCCCACCGACGAGATCTGCGAAAAATGCGGCCGCCCCATGGTGATCAAAAGCGGGCGGTACGGCAAGTTTGTGGCGTGTTCCGGCTTTCCGGAGTGCCGCAACGCCCACCCCATTGTAAAGGATACCGGCGGCCTGTGCCCGCTGTGCGGCGGCCATATGCTGCTGCGCAAAAGCGCCAAGGGCCGCGTGTATTACGGCTGCAGCAACTACCCCACCTGCAACTTTATGACATGGGATGAACCCGTGCCGGAAACCTGCCCCCACTGCGGCAAAACGCTGTTCAAGCGCCGCGGCCAGCTGTACTGCGCCAAAGAGGGCTGCGGGTTTGTGAAGAATATCGAAAAGACAAAAGCGGAGAAATAACGCATGCAAATCAAAATCATCGGTGCCGGGCTGGCCGGGTGTGAAGCCGCCCTTTGGCTGGCGGACCACGGCGTGCAGGTGGACCTGTACGAGCAAAAGCCGGTCAAGTTTTCGCCAGCACACAAAAGTGCAGGCTTTGCGGAGCTGATCTGCTCCAACTCCCTCAAGGCGGAACGGCCGGATTCGGCTTCCGGCCTGCTGAAAATTGAAATGCGCATGATGGGGTCCCACCTGCTGGATGCTGCCGAGACCGCCCGCGTGGCGGCTGGCGGTGCACTGGCGGTGGACCGTGATGTGTTTTCCACCGCCGTGACGGAAATGGTGGAAAAGAACTCGGGCATTACCGTTCACCGCGAGGAAGTGACCGCGCTGGACGAAAGCGTTCCGGTGCTGGTGGCTTCCGGCCCGCTGACCGAGGGTGCGCTGGCGGAGCAGATTGCCGCGCTGACCGGCAGCCACCGGCTGAGCTTTTTTGACGCCGTGGCTCCCATTGTGAGCGCCGAAAGCCTGGATATGGAAAAGATCTTTGCGGCGTCCCGCTACGGGCGCGGTGAAGCCGATTACCTGAACTGCCCATTCAACAAATTGGAATATGAAACGTTTTATAACGAATTGTTGAACGCGGAGCGTGCCCCTCTGCATGACTTTGATGGGGAGCTGACGGTGTACGAAGGCTGTATGCCTATTGAGGTGATGGCGGGCCGCGGGGCGGATACCATGCGCTATGGCCCGCTGCGCCCGGTGGGCCTGCGGGACCCGCGCACCGGCCACCGCCCCTGGGCCAACGTACAGCTGCGCGCCGAAAACACCGCCCGCACGCTGTACAATATCGTTGGTTTCCAGACCAATTTGAAATGGGGCGAGCAGAAGCGCGTTTTTTCGATGATTCCCGGCCTGGAACATGCAGAGTTCATCCGCTATGGCGTGATGCACCGCAATACCTTTTTGGAAAGCCCGGCGGTGCTGACCAAGGGGCTCTACCTGAAAGAGCACCCCAACGTGTTTTTTGCCGGGCAGATCACCGGGTTTGAGGGCTATATGGAAAGCGCGGCTTCCGGCCTGCTGGCAGCGCGCAATTTGTACGCCCGTTTGCAGGGCAGAGAGCTGCCGCCCCCGCCGACCACAACGATGTGTGGCGCACTGATCGATTATATCACCACCCCCAACAAGGACTTCCAGCCCATGGGTGCCAACATGGGCATTCTGCCGCGCACCGAGGAAATTGACACCATCCGGGATAAGCGCGAACGGTATATGGCACTTTCTGATGCTGCACAGGCCGCCATGCGGGCATGGGCAGCCGAAGCGGAACACTGAGGTGGATTATGAAAATTTTACTGGATGCAATGGGTGGCGATAACGCCCCGAAATCGACCGTACAGGGCGCAGCCGATGCGGTAAAAGAGTTTGGTGATGGCATGACCCTGGCCCTGCTGGGTGATGAAGCCAAGATCAAGGCCGCTGCCCAGGAGCTTGGCGTGGACCTGACCCCCTTTGAGCTGATTCACTGCACCGAGGATGTGGATATGCACGATGACCCGGTCAAGGCCGTGCGCCACAAAACGGATTCCAGCCTGGTCAAAGGCCTGACGATGCTGAAAAACGGCGAGGCGGATGCCTTTGTTTCCGCCGGTTCCACCGGCGCGCTGCATGTGGGCACCAGTTTGATCGTGCGTACCGTCAAGGGGGTCAAGCGCCCGGCGCTGGCTACCTGCATGCCGGGCAAAAAGCAGCCGTTTTTGCTGCTGGACTGCGGCGCAAACGCCGAATGCCGTGCCGAGATGCTGAATGCCTTTGGCACCATGGGCAGCGTGTACATGAATAAGGTCATGGGCCGCAAGGACCCCGCCGTCGCGCTGGTGAACAACGGCGCCGAGGACACCAAGGGCACCCCGATGTACCGCGAAGCCCACGGCCTGCTGAAAGCAAACCCGGCCATCCGCTTTGTGGGCAACATTGAGCCGCGTGATATTATGGCTGGTGAGGTGGACGTTATCGTCTGCGACGGCTTTGTGGGCAATGTGGTGCTGAAGCTGACCGAAGGTGTGGCAGGTACTTTGCTGGGCATGCTGAAAGACATCTTTATGCAGAGCATTGTGACCAAGCTGTGCTACCTTGGCGTAAAAGGCGGGCTGCGCAATCTGAAGCACATGATGGACTCTGAGGAGATCGGCGGCGCACCGCTGCTGGGCGCGGCAAAGCCGGTCATCAAGGCACACGGTTCCAGCAAGACCAAGGGCATCAAGAACGCCATCCGCCAGGCAAAGCTGTGCGTTGCCAATGACCTGTGCGGCACCATGCAGAGCGCCCTGGCCGAAGTAGCCGCCAAGGCCGCAGCAGAAAAGACAGACGCGGAATAAAACGGCATATCGTGCGAAAATTGAAATGCTATGCCCGCCCATTGGAAATGGCCGGTACCAAAATATAGGCAGCGGGCGCACAATGTGCGCCCCTACGGGATAGCCGCAAAACCAAAGCCCATTGCAGGGGCGGGCATTGTCCGCCCGGCCTGCAAAATATCCCGATATACAATCGCAAAACAGAGAGAACGAAAGGTAAGGCAATCTTATGACCACGCGTACCCCTGAGGAATTGGAAGAAAAGCTGCATTACCATTTTAAGAATAAAGAACTGCTCATCACGGCGCTGACCCACAGCTCTTACGCCAACGAGAGCAAAACCCCTACGCTGTATAACGAGCGGCTGGAATTTTTGGGCGACAGTGTGCTGTCCGTTGTGGTGGCAAACTATCTGTTCCACCATTCCACCCGCCCGGAGGGCGAACTGTCCCGCATGCGCGCTTCGCTGGTCAGCGAGGACGCGCTGTTCCAGTTTGCGCAGGAGATCGACCTGGGCTCTTACCTGCGGCTGGGCCGCGGCGAGGAGCTGGGCGGCGGGCGCTGCCGCCCCAGCGTGGTTTCGGATGCGTTTGAAGCCACCATTGCCGCTTTGTTCCTGGACGGCGGCATTGAGACCGCCCGCAACTTTATCCTGCCGTTCATCACGGAGGGCAAAACCGCCGAGGATGACCACAAGACCGCCCTGCAGGAAGTGGTGCAGAAACACCCGGACGACCGCCTGACCTACACCGTGACAGGGGAATCCGGCCCGGCGCATGATAAGCGGTTCCAGGTTACTGTGGCGCTGAACGGCAAGGCGCTGGCTGTGGGCGAAGGCCGCAGCAAAAAGGCTGCGGAACAGCAGGCTGCCAAAGCGGCGCTGACCAAGCTGGAACAGCAGGCATAAAAAGGGGCATCTATGCGCTTAAAAGAACTTGAGATACAGGGCTTCAAGTCCTTCCCGGATAAAACGCGGATCACCATTGGCGAAGGCATTACCGGTGTTGTGGGGCCGAACGGCTCCGGCAAAAGCAACATTTCGGATTCCATCCGGTGGGTTCTGGGCGAAACCAGCTCCAAACAGCTGCGCGGTGCGGGCAAGATGGAGGACGTTATTTTTGGCGGCACCCAGACCCGCGGCGCAATGGGCTATGCGGCGGTATCGCTGACCATTGATAACTCCGATCATGGGCTGGAAATGGACGCGGACGAAGTAACCATTGGCCGCCGCTATTACCGCAGCGGGGAGAGCGAGTATACCATCAACGGCCAGAGCGTGCGCTTAAAAGATGTGTACGAGCTGCTGCTGGATACCGGCCTTGGGCGCGATGGCTACGCCATTGTGGGTCAGGGGCGCATTGCGGAGATCGTTGGTGCAAAATCCACCGAGCGGCGCGAGATTTTTGAGGAAGCATCTGGCATTGCCAAATACCGCTACCGCAAAAATGAAGCCGAACGCCGCCTGGCCGCGGCGGAGGGCAATCTGGAACGCCTGCGGGATATTCTGGGGGAGCTGGAAAAGCGGGTTGGACCCCTGAAACGCGACAGCGAAAAGGCGGAGCAGTTCCTGGCATATTCCGAGACCCGCAAGGGGCTGGAAATTACCATGTGGGTGGATTCAATCCGCCGCGCACAGGATACAGTGCGGGACCAGCAGCGCAAGTATGAGGCGGCGGAAAGCGACTATGCACGCATTTCCCGCCAGCTGGATGAATTTGACACCCGCACCGAAGCCCTGCGCGCCGAAGCCCAGCAGCTGATGCTGCAGGTGGAGGAAGCGAACGCTGAGATCCGCACCATTACCGAGCAGAACGCCGGCAGCGAAAGCCAGCTGGCAGTTTTGCAGAACGAAACCGAACACGCGAACGAGCAGATCCGCAGCGCCAGCGATGAGCTGACCCGCGCCGGGGAAGGCGCAAAGGGGATTGCGCAGGAAGCGGACGAGCACAAAGCGGAAATCACCCAGCTGCAAACCGTGCTGCAAAATCTGGATGCCGAGGCGGACAAGCTGCGCCAGCAGCTGAACACGCTGGAACAGCAGGCGCTGCAAAGCGGTGAGCGGCGGGAGATCGTGAGCGCCGCCATGGCCCGCATGCAGCAGAATGCCACTGCCCTGCAGGTGCGGGGTGCGGGGCTGCAATCCGCCGTGGAAGCGGCCCGCGCCCAGCTGAACGGCCTGAAAAACCAGGAAGCCGCCGCGGGTGATGTGGCACAAAAACTGACCGAGGAACGGGACGCTGCTGCCGAGCACCTGAAAGAGTGCGAGGAAGCCGTGACCCGCAACGATAACATCCGCTCCGGCTTAAAGCTCAAGCTGGAAAGCCGTCGCCGCCAGCAGGCGGAAGCCGCTGAAGCTTTGCAGAAGGCCGCAGCGGATAAAAACAACACCGCCCAGCGCATCCGCATTCTGGAGGATCTGGAGCGCAACATGGACGGCTATCAGCAGAGCGTAAAAGCCGTCATGCGCGCCGCGGGCGGTGGGCGGCTGCGGGGCATCATCGGCCCGGTGGCCGGTATCCTGAGCGTGCGCAAGGGGTACGAAATCGCGATTGAAACGGCACTTGGCTTTGCGCTGCAGAACATTGTGGTGCAGGACCAGGGCTGCGCCCGCGCGGCCATCACCTTTTTGAAGGAAGAACGCGCCGGACGCGCAACCTTCCTGCCGCTGGATACCGTGCAGGGCAGCCGATTCAATGGCCGCCTGACCGGCACGGCGGAGGTGGCCGCCGACCTGGTGGAGACTGCCCCCCAGTACCAGCATATTATTGATAACCTGCTGGGCCGCATTATTGTGGTGGAGGATCTGGGCGAAGCGTCGGTGGTGGCCAAAAATCTTGGCTACCGCAACCGCATTGTCACAATGGACGGCCAGGTCATCAACGCAGGCGGTTCCTTTACCGGTGGTTCCACCGCGCGCAGCGTGGGTGTGTTCAGCCGCAAGCAGGAACTGGACGAACTGCGTGCCAAGGTGCTGAAACTGGACGAGCGCCGCGCAGCAGCCGAAAAGGAAGCCGCCGCCCGCAAAGCGGAGGTGGATAACCTGACCGCCCAGCTGGCCGGTGCCGAGAGCGAGGGCATGACCGCCGCTGCGGCCCGCCTGAAAGCCGAGATGGAGCTGAATCAGCTGAACACCGCGCTGGAAGAGGGCAAGAATGCTGCCGCCCACCGCGGGCAGGAGATCGCCGCGCTGGAACAGCAGCTGCGGGAGAACACTGCGGCCGCCGCCCAGGCAGAAAACGCCCGCAAACAGGCGGAAGCCGAGATTGAAACGCACCGCAAAGAGCTGGAAAGCCTGGGCGCTTCCACCAGCGATGTGACCCGCCAGCGGGAGGAAGCATCGCAGAAACTTTCGGATAACCGAATGCAGAAGCTGCGCACCGAGAAGGACCTGAGCCTGCACGAAGCAGCGCTGGAAACCCTGAAAGGCCGCAGCGGCGAAGCCGAAGCCCGCGTGCGGGAACTGCAGGCCAATGTGGCCGCCGCCAAAGAGCGCATTGCCGCCAATGAGCTGCGTTCCAATGAAATCAAGCGAGCCAGCGAAGAAAACAAACAGAAGATCACCGCGGCGGAGGAAACCATCCGCAAGGCGAATGCCGAGCGCATGGAAAAGGAAACCGCTGTGACCCGCCTGACCCAGGAAAACCGCACCCTGACCGATGAGCGCGAGCGGATGAGCGGCGAGATGGCCCGCCTGGCCGAGCGCAAGACCGCGGCGAAAACTGAGCTGAACACCACTGCATCCAAGCTGTGGGAGGAATACCAGCTGACCGAAGCCGAGGCGGAAAAGCTCTGTGTACCCTTTGCCAATGTGGCAGACCTGCGCCGCCAGGTGGCCGAAGTGCGCGGCAAGATCCGCGCGCTGGGCAACGTGAATGTGGGCGCGATCGAAGAGTACAAGGAAGTTAAAGAACGGTACGACTTCATGAAAGCACAGGTCACCGATGTGGAGAAATCCCGCGCGGAGCTGAACCGAATGATTGCCGAGCTGTGCAGCGAAATGCAGGAGATGTTCACCGCCAGCTTTAAGGAGATCAACCGCAACTTCGGTGCGATCTTCCGCGAGCTGTTCGGCGGCGGTTCGGCGAGGCTCTATCTTTCGGATGAGAACGATGTGCTGAACTCCGGCATTGAAATTCAGGTTTCGCCCCCCGGCAAGGTCATCAAAAACCTGTCGGCTCTGTCCGGCGGCGAACAGGCGCTGGTGGCCATCAGCATTTATTTTGCCATTCTGGCCGTCAACCCGTCGCCGTTCTGCATCCTGGACGAAATTGAAGCTGCACTGGACGATGTGAACGTTACGCGCTATGCGCAGTATCTGCGCCGCATGACCGAACGCACCCAGTTCATCGTTATCACCCACCGCCGCGGCACCATGGAAGCAGCTGATGTGCTGTACGGCGTGACCATGCAGGAGGATGGTGTTTCCAAGATCCTGCGCCTTGACCTTGAAAACGTTTCCGCTGATCTGATCAGTTAATTCAAAGGAGGAACCGCCATGGGATTCTTCGATATTTTTAAGAAAAAGAAGAAAATGAGCGATGGCCTGGAAAAAACCAGAACGGACTTTTTCCAGAACATCGTCAACACCTTGACCAGCTCTGTTATTGATGATGACCTGTATAATGATTTGGAAGAGCAGCTGATTCTGGCCGATGTCGGCCCCAGCTGCGCGGTGCGTTTGGTGGACGAGCTGCGCGATGAGGTAGAGATCAACGGCCTGCATACCGGCCAGGAAGCGCTGGATGCCCTGCGCGATATCATCCGCCGCGAGGTAAGCCCCAAAACTGACCTGGACCTGAGCGGAAAACCGGCGGTTATTCTGGTTGTGGGCGTGAACGGCGTGGGCAAAACCACCACCATTGCCAAGCTGGCTTATCTGTACAAGGATCTGGGCAAGCGGGTCATGCTGGCGGCAGGCGATACCTTCCGCGCAGCGGCCAGCGAACAGCTGGAAACCTGGGCCGACCGTGCCGGGGTGCCGCTGGTCAAGGCGGGCGAGGGCGCTGACCCCGCAGCCGTGATTTTTGATGCGGTCAAATCCGCCACGGCCCGCGGCTATGATATGGTCATTGCCGATACCGCAGGCCGCCTGCACAACAAAAAGGGCCTGATGGACGAACTGGCAAAGATCAGCCGCAGCGTGAAAAAGGCCAGCCCGGATGCCAGTCTGGAAGTGCTGCTGGTGCTGGATGCCATTACCGGCCAGAACGCCATCAGCCAGGCGCAGGAGTTCTGCCGCGCCGCCGGTGCCACCGGCGTTGTGCTGACCAAGCTGGACGGCACCCCCAAGGGTGGCTGCATCATCGGTGTGCACGAAAAGCTGGGCCTGCCCATCCGTTTTGTGGGCGTGGGGGAAAAGATCGACGACCTGATCTTCTTCTCCGCCACCGATTTTGCCGAAGCCCTGCTGCCGGAGGTTCCGCAGCATAAAAAAGAGGAAACGGAGCAGGCAGGGGAGGAACAGGCATGATCGTTTGTGCAGCTACTAACAATGCGGGCAAGCTGAAAGAGCTGCGCCGCATCCTGACCCGCTGCGGCCACGAGGTAAAAAGCCTGCGGGAACTGGGTGTAACCCTGGACCCGGAGGAGACCGGAACCACCTTTGCGGAAAACGCAAAGATTAAGGCCGAAGCCTTTTGCAAGGCAACCGGCCTGCCCACCGTGGCGGATGATTCCGGCCTGTGTGTGGATGCCCTGAACGGGGCACCCGGCGTGTACAGCGCACGCTATGCGGGTGAGCACGGCAACGATGCCGCCAACAACGAAAAGCTGATGGCAGAGATGCAGAATGTGCCGGTGGGACAGCGCGCCGCCAAGTTCGTTTCGGCGGTCTGCCTGATCCTGCCGGATGGGCGGGAGCTGGTTGTGACCGGCGAATGCCCCGGCAGTGTGGCCCTGACCCCGGCGGGCGATAACGGCTTTGGGTATGACCCGCTGTTTGTCCCCGATGCCGTCGGCCTGCCCGGCGGCGGCACGGTACCCAACACCGCACACCGCACCTATGCCGAGCTGGCCGATGCCGAAAAAGACGCCATCAGCCACCGCGGCCGCGCCATGGAAAAGCTGGAAGCCGAGCTCGCCGCATTTTTGGGCGAATGAGCCGCAGAGAAAAACTGAATAGAACGATTTGATTTTGACTGAACAATAAGGAGCGAACAATGTCTTTGACAAGCAAACAGCGCGCCGCACTGCGCGGCATGGCCAACACCATGGAGCCGGTTTTCCAGATCGGCAAGGGCGAAATTGATGAAACGCTGATCAAGGGCGTGGATGACTGCATCAAAGCCCGCGAGCTGATCAAACTGAAGGTGCTGGAAAACAGCGAGTATGATGCCCGCGAGGCTGCCGACATCCTGTGCGAAGCCATCCATGCAGAGTGCGTGCAGGTGATTGGCCGCAAGTTTGTGCTGTTCCGCAAAAAGCCGAAGGAATCTGCTTATGCGGAACTGCTGAAAAAGTAAGATGAAAGCACTGCTATTTGGCGGCACATTTGACCCGCCCCACGCCGGGCACATGAACAACCTGCGGGCCGCCATGCAGGCGGTGCAGCCGGATGTGGTGCTGGTTATGCCGGCGGGCATCCCACCCCACAAGCACGCCAGCGCAACGCCGGGCGAACTGCGCCTTGCCATGTGCGAATGCTTTAAGGCGCTTGGCCCCCAGGTGCAGGTGAGCCAGTGGGAAGTGGACCGCGCGGGCCGCAGCTATACCTATAATACCGTCAGCATGCTGCAGGAAAAGTATCCCGGCGCTCAGCTGTATATGACAATTGGCAGCGATATGCTGGAAACATTTGATGAATGGTACCGCTGGCGGGAAATTTTGGCTATGGTCACCCTGGTGGTGCAAAGCCGGGAACCCGGCGATGGCGACGCTCTGCGTGCAGCAGCCCAAAAGCTGGAAGAAGCAGGCGGGAAGATCATGTTTGCGGATGCCCCGGTGCTGGAGTGTGCCTCCAGTGATATCCGCGCAGGAAAGTATCCCCCTGCCCGGCTGAAGGAGCTGCTGCCCCCGCCGGTGGCGGATGTGATACACCGGAACGGGCTGTACGGCAAGCTGATTTGAAGCCATAGACAGGGTACAATAAAATAGGGAAAGGATGCGGATCTTGATGACAGTGGACGAAGCAAAAGCGCTGGTAAAAAGCCGTTTGAGCGAAAAGCGTTACAAGCACACCATAAATGTAAAAAAAATGGCAGTCAAGCTGGCAAAACGCTATGGCGCGGATGAGGAAAAGGCCGCATTAGCGGCACTTTTGCACGACAGCGCGAAAGAACTGCCCAAGGCAGAGATGTTGCAGATTTTTGCTGACAATGCTATAATAGCTAAAAATGCCGCCAAGCGCCCCGCGCCGGTGTGGCATGGGTACGCAGCCTCGGTTTTGTGCCAGACACAGTGGGGTGTGACGGACCCGGAAATTTTATCTGCCATTGAGTGCCATACCACCGGCAAACAGAACATGAGCCTGTTGGACAAGATTATTTACATGGCGGATATGACCAGTGCCGAACGGGATTACCCCGGTGTGGAGGCGCTGCGTGCCGAGGAAATGCAGAACCTGGACCTGGCGCTGTGCCATGCACTGGAACAAAGCATTGCCTTTGTGCGCGAAAAAGGCAACCCACTGGACCCCGATACCGTTGCCGCACTGGATGATGCCCGCGCGGCCTGCACCCGATAAAGGGGCAGGCACTGCCTTTTGCGGGTGTGCCGTAACCGAATAAGATGAAAGACCAGTTCCCATCGTTTGAATAAAAGGGAGGAACGTTATGAGCGAGATCCGCAGGGTAAACACCGGCGATGCGCCGCGCAATGTCTACCATGCTGGTGACGCGCCGCGCACGGTGAACACCGGGCGTACTGTGAAAACAGGCAGTGCGCTGAATCAGGATGAGTACGAAGCTGCCCGCCGTCGTGCACAGCAGCTTGCCGCCAATAACACCCGCCGCACCCGCAGCTTTAACCGTGTGCAGCAAACCGATGTTGACCGCTACCGCGCCGCCCAGCAGAAAGAGCAGGAAGCCCGCGCCGCTGCTGCCCAGCAGCAGGCCCAGGAAGCCCACGCTGCCCGCGAAGCTGCCGCGCGCCAGCAGGCCCAGGCCGCTGCCCAGAGCGAGCAGCCCCTGACCCGCGCCCAGCGCCAGGCGTTGGAGCTGCAGCGCCGCGCCCGCAGCCAGAGCGCACAGGGGGCCACCCGCACCCAGGTGCGCCGGCTGGACCTGAACGAAACCAAAGGCAGCCGCGCACATTATGATATGAACGCGGATGCAGAGTATCAGGCGCGTGTGGCCCGCCGCGCTGCCCAAACGGCAGCCCAGCCCGCTGCACCCCAGGCCGCGCCGCAGCAGGAGGACACTGTTATGCAGGCTTCACGCAGCGCCGGAAAACCGGCAGCCGGAAGCGGAAAATCCGCCGCAGGCAAGAGCGGCAGCAAATCTGCCGCAGGCGGCGGTGGCAAACCGCCCAAGGGCGGCAGCCGCAAAGGCAAAGGCGGCGCAGGCCCCTATGGCCCGAACGGCAAGAAAAAGAAAAAAGGCGGCTGGTGGAAGGTGTTACTGGGCACCCTGCTGGCCATCGCTGTGATCTTTTTTGGCACGGTCGTCTTTATCATGCACGCCATTGCACCGTCGGCGGGGTCCATCAGCCTGAACCAGCTGATCAACACCCCCAAAGAGTATGCGGGCAAAGAGTTCAACCTGCTGGTGGTGGGCATTGACCGCTCCACCGAGACCGGGCAGGAAACCGATTCGCAGGTAGATGACGGCATGACCGACATGATTTTGTACCTGCACTTCAACAATGAGACCGGCCAGGTCAAGATGCTGCAGATCCCGCGCAACATCTTTGTTACCACGGATGCCAGCTTCTCCGGCAATTATCAGATCAACGCCATTGCCAAAACGCAGGGCTCCAACGGCGGCAACAACATCAGCGCGCTGGCCGATGAGATCTATAACATTTTTGGCCTGCATGTGGACGGCTACCTGTCCGTCCGGCTGGAAGCGCTGACCCAGATCATTGATACCTTCGGCGGCATTCGGGTGTATGTGCCGCAGGATATGGATTACGGCGGCAGCCACCTGAGCCAGGGCTACCAGACCATGGACGGCGCGGCGGCAGAGTTCTTCCTGCGCACCCGCCACATTTATGCGGACTCTGACCTGGGCCGCCTGCGGATGCAGCGGTACTTCTATGCGGCGCTGTTCGCCCGTATGCGCAGCATGACGGTATGGGATATCGCCAAGCTGCTGCCGGTCATCACCAGCCAGATGGAAACCGACCTGAGCGCAACCGAGCTTGTCAGCGTGGCGGTCAGTATGCTGAAAATTTCCAGCTCCAACATTATGTTCGGCCAGGTTCCCGTGTATATGGGCCAGGCCATCAGCTATAACGGCAACAGTACCGTTGTGGTGGCAAGGCAGGAAACGGCAGACCTGCTGAACGAGTATTTCCGCGAGAATACCGGCCCGGTGGATGCCAGCCAGCTGAACATTGCAGGGGATGACGGCCTGTTTGATTTGAGCGGCCTGACGGCATCTGACCCCAGCGTGCAGTTTATGGGAACCCTGAACGAGGAAATTTCCAACGCACAGCAGACAAACAACATTGACGGTTCGGCCACAACGGATGTTTATGATACCGCAACCCCGGCGCCGGATGACAGCACGGACGGGGACAGCACCGATGGTGACAGCACCCCGTCAGAATGATAGATCCTGCAACAAAGGAGAATTGAATGGAAAGCAAAGAACTTGCCATCCGTCTGGCCCGCGCGCTGGACGCGAAAAAAGGCTATAATATCCGCATCCTGCATGTGGAAAACCTGACCACGGTAACGGATTATTTCGTGATCGCAACCGGCAATTCCACCACCCATGTGGGCGCGCTGGCAGACGAGGCGGACTTCCAGCTGGGCCGCGCAGGCGTGAACGTGCTGCGCACCGAAGGCCATGACGGCAACCGCTGGGTGCTGCTGGATTACGGCAGCGTAATTGTGCATGTATTTACGCCGGAAGCCCATGACTTCTATGACCTGGAGCACCTGTGGGCTGACGCCAAGGAGCTGCCCGCCGAAGAGTGGGAAGAAAAGCCGGAAGAGCAGGCGTAAACATGGATGCTGGATGGCTCCCCTTGAGAGGAGCTGGCACCCCGAAAGAACATAAAATACAGGGGTGCGTGACGCCGAACCACCACTCACCGGCTGCGCCGGAGCTCCCCTCCAGGGGAGCCGATGCGGAGCGCAAAAGCACAGTACGCACAAATTTCTGTGGGGAGAGAAGCTTTATGAAATATGATTTCAAGGCCGTTGAGGCCAAATGGCAAAAGGTATGGCAGGATGAACACACCTTCCATGCTGAGATCGACCATTCCAAACCCAAGTTCTATGCACTGGTAGAATTCCCGTACCCGTCTGCGGCCGGCCTGCATGTTGGCCACCCCCGCAGCTATACCGCGCTGGATATTGTGGCACGCAAAAAGCGTCAGTGCGGCTATAATGTCCTGTACCCTATGGGCTGGGATGCTTTTGGTCTGCCGACCGAGAACTATGCCCTGAAAAACCACATCAACCCGGAAATCGTGACCGCCAAGAACGTGGCCCGCTTCAAGAGCCAGCTGCAGGCACTGGGCCTGAGCTTTGACTGGGACCGCGAGATCAACACCACTGACCCCGAATACTACAAGTGGACCCAGTGGATCTTCCTGCAGCTGTACAAGCACGGTCTGGCTTATAAAAAGGCTACCACCGTCAACTACTGCACCGGCTGCAAGGTCGTTCTGGCCAACGAGGAAGTTGTAAACGGCGTGTGCGAGCGCTGCGGCAGCCCCGTTGTGCAGCGCGTGAAGAGCCAGTGGATGCTGAAGATCACCGCTTACGCGGACCGCCTGATCGATGACCTGGACCAGGTGGATTACATCGACCGTGTCAAGACCCAGCAGCGCAACTGGATCGGCCGCAGCCATGGCGCTGAGGTCAACTTTGAAACCTCTGCCGGTGATACCCTGACCGTTTATACCACCCGCGCGGATACCTTGTTCGGCGTTACCTACATGGTCATCTCCCCGGAGCATGCCTACATCAAAAAGTGGATCGATGCCGGGCTGATCAAGAACGTGGATGCCGTAAAGGCATACCAGGATGAAGCCGCCCGCAAGAGCGACTTTGAGCGTACCGAGCTGAACAAGGAAAAGACCGGCGTTAAGATCGAGGGCGTGACCGCCATCGACCCCGTCAACGGCGCAGAGGTGCCCATCTTTATCTCTGACTATGTTCTGGCAACTTACGGCACCGGTGCTATTATGGCCGTGCCTGCCCACGACAGCCGCGACTGGGAGTTCGCCAAGAAGTTCGGCCTGCCCATCATCGAGGTCGTCAAGGGCAATACCCCGGCCAACCTGGATGAGGCTGCCTTTACCGATGTTGCCACCGGCACGCTGGTCAACTCCGGCTTCCTGACCGGTTTGTCCGTTGAAGATGCCAAGGAAAAGATGTATGCCTGGCTGGAAGAAAACCACAAGGGCTGCAAGAAGGTCAACTTCAAGCTGCGTGACTGGGTGTTCAGCCGCCAGCGTTACTGGGGCGAGCCCATCCCCATGGTGCACTGCGAAAAGTGCGGCTGGCAGCCCATCCCCGAAAGCGAGCTGCCGCTGCGCCTGCCGGAAATTACCGACTTTGAGCCGGGCCCGGACGGCGAAAGCCCGCTGGCCCGCCATACCGAGTGGATCAAGACCACCTGCCCGTGCTGCGGCGGCCCCGCTACCCGTGAAACCGATACCATGCCCCAGTGGGCCGGTTCTTCCTGGTACTTCCTGCGCTATATGGATCCCCACAACAAGGATGCCATCGCCAGCAAGGAAGCCCTGGATTACTGGAGCCCGGTGGACTGGTACAACGGCGGCATGGAGCACACCACCCTGCATCTGCTGTACAGCCGTTTCTGGCACAAATTCCTGTATGATATCGGCGTAGTGCCCAAGCCAGAACCGTACCAGAAGCGTACCTCCCACGGCATGATCCTGGGCCTGAACCCTCATGCCTTTGAAAACCAGCCCGATGCCGAGCGCAAGCGCCTGCTGGCCGAGTACGGCAGCGAAAAGGCTGCCCGCGAAGCTCTGGTCGAGAAGTACGGCGAAATGGCCGAGCACCCGATCGTCAAGATGTCCAAATCCCTGGGCAACGTTGTCAACCCGGACGATGTGGTGAACGAGTACGGCGCTGACACCCTGCGCCTGTACGAGATGTTCATTGGCGACTTTGAGAAAGCCGCTCCCTGGAACACCAACTCCATCAAGGGCTGCAAGCGCTTCCTGGACCGCATTTGGGCACTGAGCGAAAAGCAGGTGGAGGGCGAAGGCTACCGCCCGAAGCTGGAAGCTTTGATCAACCGCACCATTAAGAAGGTGGGCGAGGACATTGACGCCCTGAAGGCCAATACTGCCATTGCCCAGCTGATGATTTTGGTGAATGCCCTGTACGATGAGGGCGGTGCAACCCGCGCAGAGTACGAAGTGCTGCTGCAGCTGCTGAACCCGTTTGTTCCCCATATGACCGAGGAACTGTGGCAGCAGATGGGCCACACCGACACCCTGGCTTACCACGAGTGGCCGAAGTATGACGAAGCCAAATGCGTGGAGCAGACCATTGAGATTGCTGTTCAGGTGAACGGCAAGGTCAAGGCCCGCCTGAACGTTGCCGCTAACATTGAAAGCGCTGACGCCATTGCCGCTGCAAAGGCTGACCCCGCTGTGGCCGAAGCCATTGCAGGCAAGACCATTGCCAAGGAAATTTACGTCAAGGGCCGCCTGGTCAACATCGCCGTTAAGGGCTGATCGTTCCCCGTGGTGCGCCAGACATTACAACCTGATACCACCCGGCAAGCCTCCGCACAAGCGGGGGCTTTGCCCGTATCGGGACAAATTTGGAACAACCTGTGCGGGCTGGCCCGCAGCAAAACGCTGTGGGGTGTGCTGCTGCTGGCAGTTTTGTGGGGGTACGGCTACGCCATGAACACCCCTGCCGTGGATATGGACGACCTTGCCATTGCCACCTACCAGCAGGGCGGAGAATTTTTGCGCCAGGGCCGCATTACCGTATGGCTGCTGCAGGCGCTGACCGGAATCATGACCTACCAGCGCTTTTGGCCGGAGCTGTTTTTTGCCCTCAGCCTGGTGTTGGCGGGCATTCTGCTGGCCGCGGTGCTGTACACGGCGGCACGGCGGCAGGCAAAACAGCCGGGGGCGCAGCTGCTGGCGGCAGGGCTGCTGCTGTGGCCCTACCATGGCGAAATTTTGATGTATTCCAACCAGTGTGGCGTTGGGTTTGGCTACCTGCTGTGCGCGTTGGCATTGGCGCTGGCACTGCCGCACCTGCTGTGCGGCTGGCGGAACAGCCTGCCCGGTACCTGCGGCGCAGTGGTCTGCCTGTGTTTTGCACTGGGGTTGTACGAAAGCTTTGCCCCAGTCTGGCTGACGCTGCTGTGCGCCGCCCTGCTGCTGGATGCCGCGGCAGCGGAACCCCACAGCCGAAAAGCCGGAAAGATATGGGGCAGCATTCTGCGCGGACTGTGGCCGCTGGCCGCGGCACTGGTGCTGCGCAAAGGGCTGGCCGCCCTGCTGTGCGCCGCAAACGGTGTGAGCGGGCAGGATGGCACGGCATCCAAAACGATCTTCTGGTTCCAGCGGGACAGCGTGCGGGCTGCAGTTGTGATCCCTGTGCGGGAATGGCTGACCAACTATCTGGCCCGTGCGTTTGGCATTCCGGCGCTGGCCTTGCTGGCACTTGCCAGCTGGGCGGTGGTGCTGTGGGTCTTGCGGCACCGCGGCGGCAATGGGCGGGCACTGTTTGCGGCGGGGCTGATTGTATCGCAGTTCTCGCTGGGCATCTTGCAGGGCACCGGTGCCCAGATGGCCCGTGCAGTGCAGTGCTTTGCTGTGTTTGTGCCCTTTGCGGCCTGGCTGTGGCTGGCCCCGGCGCTGGACCGCGGCAAACAGGGCGGAGCCAAAGCCATCATTTGTGCCGCGCTGGCGGGGGCGATGCTGGCGGTGGAACTGATCTCCCTGACAGGGACGATACGATACAACCGCGACCGCTGGCAGTATGAAGAACGCTTGCTGATTAAAACAGCAGATGAACTGAATGACCTGAATCCGGCGGGCACCCTGCCGGTGGCCTTTGTGGGGCAGGCAGAATTAAGCCCCGAACTGCAGGACCGGCTGGTGATCCCGGCGGCAAACCCGGCGTATAAGGCCGCATACCTGATTTATACCGTGCTGGGCGGCCCGCTGGGGGACCTGGATCGGTACGAGAACCCGCAGACAATGGTCATCAACTGGGCGCAGGATGCCTTTGGCGGCAAAGAACAGATAGCCCTGCTGATGCAGCAGGTGGGCCGCCCCTGCGCCCTGGCGGATGCAGACCAGCAGGATGCCGCCGATACCCTGGCCGAGGCAGGCGAAGCCCCGGTTGGGGTAAGCCTGCAGGACGGATACCTGCTGGTGAACTTTACCGGATGGACCGCCGAATGACCGCAATACCCACGATACGAAACTACCATGGGAGGAGTGACCCCCTAATGTTGATCAGCCTGATCGTTCCATGTTATAACGAAGAAGAAGCCATGCCGCTGTTTTATCAGGAAGCGGCCCGTGTGGCGGCACAGATGGAAAAGAGCCACGGCGCAGAATTTGAGATCATTTTTGTGGATGATGGCTCCAAAGACGGCACCCTGCGCGTGGCGCGGGAGCTGCACGATGCCGACCCGCGTGTGCGTTACGTTTCCTTCAGCCGCAATTTTGGCAAGGAAGCGGGCATTTATGCGGGCCTGAAAGCAGCCAAGGGTGATTATGTCGCCACGCTGGACGCTGACCTGCAGGACCCGCCTGCGCTGCTGCCGGATATGCTGGATGCCCTGCTGACCGGTGATTATGACTGCGCGGCTACCCGCCGCACCACCCGCGAGGGTGAACCCCCGGTGCGCAGCTGGTTTGCCCGGATGTTTTACCGCATCATCAATAAAATGTCGGATACCGAGATAGTAGACGGCGCACGGGATTTCCGCCTGATGAGCCGCCGCATGGTGGATGCCGTGCTGGAAATGTCGGAGTATAACCGTTTTTCCAAGGGCATTTTCAGCTGGGTGGGCTTTAAGACCAAGTGGTTTGCCTACCAGAACGTGGAGCGCGTGGCAGGCCAGACCAAGTGGAACTTCTGGAGCCTGTTCAAGTATTCCATTGAGGGCATTGTGGGATTTTCGACCCAGCCGCTGGTTATGGCGGCGCTGGCGGGCGTGATCTTCTGCCTGGCGGCATTTGTGGGCATTATTTTTGTTGTAGTGCGTGCTCTGATTTTTGGCGATCCGACCGCGGGCTGGCCCAGCATGGTCTGCATTATGCTGCTGTGCAGCGGCGTGCAGCTGTTCTGCCTTGGCATTGTGGGCGAGTACCTGGCCAAAACTTATCTGGAAGTGAAGCACCGCCCCATCTACATTACGCGGGAAACTGAGCAGGACCGCGATGAGCGCAAACCGGCACAGCAGAAATGAGCGCCATGCAGGATATGACCAAAGGCGGCGCGGCGGGGCACCTGCTGCGCTATGCCGTGCCGCTGATGCTGGGCAACTGGTTCCAGCTGGCGTATAACGCGGTGGATTCCATCATTGCGGGGCGGTTCATCGGCAAGGATGCCCTGGCGGCCGAGGGCATTGCGGGCCCGGTGATGAACCTGGTTATTCTGGGAATTACCGGTGTCTGCCTGGGGGCCGGGGTGCTGATGAGCGAGTTCTTTGGCGCAAAGGACGGCGAAAGCCTGCGCCGGGAACTGGCCACCACCGTGCTTTCCGGCACGGCGGCATGCACAGTGGTGGCATTGCTGGGGGTATTATTCACCCCGGCGATTCTGCAGGCCTGTGCGGTTCCGCGGGAGATTTTTGCAATCACGGCCATCTATCTGCGCATTACCTTTTTGGGGGCACCGTTCACCTGCTTTTACAATGCGTTGGCGGCGGGGTTCAAAAGTGTGGGCGATGCCCGAACGCCGCTGCGCTTTTTGATGGTATCGGCCATTTTGAACGCAGCGCTGGACCTGATCTTTATCGGCGGGCTGGGCTTTGGCATTGTATGCTCCGCCATGACAACGGTGATTGCCGAAGCGTTCAGCGCCGTGTTGGCCGGGTGGTGGCTGTGGACCAAAACGCCGGAACTCTGCCCCCGGCGGGGCCAGTGGCGCGTTGACCGCAGCCTGCTGGGCCGCACGCTGCAATATGGCGGGGTATCCGCTTTGCAGCAGGCCGTGCAGCCAATCGGCAAAGTGCTCATCCAGGGGCAGGTGAATGCCTTGGGTGTGGAAGTGATTGCTGCGTTCAATGCGGTGACGCGCATTGACGATTTTGCCTGCATCCCCGAACAGAGCATTGCCCAGGGCATTACCACCTACATTGCCCAGAACCGCGGCGCGGGCAGGCAGGACCGCATTAGACGCGGATTTGCGGTGGGCCTTGGGATGGAAGCCGCGTATTGGATGCTGATCGGCGGGGTGGTGACTCTGTTCAAGACCCCGCTGGCCGCAATGTTTGTGACAGGGGAGGGCGCTGACCGGGTGATCGCTTTGGCGGTGCAGTACCTGGGAACGATGGCACTGTTCTACCTGCTGCCCGCCATGACGAACGGATTCCAAGGGTATTACCGTGGCATGGGCAACATGCCGATGACTTTGCTGGGCACGCTGATCCAGACCAGCCTGCGTGTGGTGACGACCTGCATTTTGGCGCCGCGGATGGGAATGTATGGCATTGCCTTTGCCTGCGCCACCGGCTGGTGCGTGATGCTAATGGTGGAAGTTCCATTTTACTTTTGGCAAAAAGCGCGAAATGAATAACGGAAAGCATAAAAGCTCGAAGAAATCTTGGGCAATACTGCATAATTCTAAGTGCCGATACGGCGAGCGAGGTGCGGCAAATGCCAAGCCAAAAGCGCAGATAATACTGGATGCTGCAAAGGTGAGTGCCGCCAGTGGCGGAAACAGCGAACCGAAGCAGGGGCAGCGGTCGCAGAGTGCGAGGGGCTTTTGCCCCCGAAGCACGATGCGGGTACCGCAACCCGACATTATCGAGCATTTTGGCAACGCAGATGCCGTGCCGCAGCTGCCGGAGCGGTGCTTAAGCCGCAAGGCGGGAATTGTGCGGTGTTGCCCTTGACATTTGACAAAAAAGTGCTATACTGCTACTGTTAATAGTTATAATAAATCATTAGCTAATATGGGGTGCATTAAAGAATATACATTCCGATATTCAAATAGGAAGAAAGAAGATGTGCGTAATGAAAATGAAGAAACTGACCACTTTCGTTGCCTGCGCCGCTATGGCTGGTGTGTTCGCTACCAGCGCATTTGCTGCCAATGATGCACAGGTTGCCCGCGCTCAGGATTATCTGAACTCCAAGGGCATTGCCTACACTGTTACCGCTTCTGATGTTGACAAGGCTCTTGCTGCTGGCTACACTGCCGACAGCCTGGTTGCCAAGGCAAACGAGCTGCTGGACCGTGCAAAGTCTGATCCCGAAGGTGCAAAGAACGAGGCTGTCAGCATCCTGAATGCTCTGGGCGTTTCTGTTTCCGATGCAAAGGTTACCGTCAACGGCAACGATATCACCATCTCTGCCAACATCAACGGCACCTACGTCCCTTACAGCTTCAGCAATGCCGATACCCATCCGGAAATCGGCGAAGCCATCAAGAATGGCACCTGGGGCGTTGCTGAAAGCACCACCACCGCTGCTGCCAGCCTGAAGAGCGGCAATGGCGTTATCAAGGCTACCGGCGACAATGCTGGTATCGCTATGCTGGTTGCTGTGGTTGCCATCGCGGGCACCATGGGTGTTGCTGTTCGCAAGAGCCGTGACGCTGAGTAATCACGCCTAACTAACATGTTGTTCGCCGCGGCGTGCCGCGGCGAATTTTTTTGTTTCAGCGTCAGGTATGGGCCGCAGCCTGTGCCTGAACGGGGAGAAAAAATAAATGACGCACAAGAACGATTTTTTGCGCAAAGGTCCGGCAGGGCTGGTGGTAGTGCCACTGCTGTTTGCGCTGGTCACGTTGGCGCTGCTGGCGGTCATGTTCAAGGTGTTTGCCGCACCGTACTACTCGCTGGTAGAGTGGTTTATGGAAACCAGCGTGGTGGAAACCCAGCCCAAGGACCTGTTTGATGAGGCAGCCCAGACCCTGACCAATACGGAAAATGACCGGACCGCACAGGAAGAGCCGGAACAGGAAACCATCCCGCTGAGCAGCATTACCTACCCCAGCAAGGGGGACCGCTATGGCCGCATTACGATTGCGGGCACCACGGTGGATGCGCCGGTGTATTACGGTGACACCAACAGCATCCTGAACCAGGGCGTTGGTACTTATGTGGACAGCAGCGGAGCAGGCATCCCTGGTGAAAGTAAGACCATTTTGATGGCGGGCCACAACAACACCTTTTTTAACGATCTGCAGAGCGTTGAGGTGGGCGATGTGGTGACGATCGAGACCCATTACGGTACCTACACCTATACGGTGGAGCGCTGCGAGGTGCGGGATTACCAGGATACCACCACGTATGACTTTACACGCACCGATGAAAACCTGATCCTGTATACCTGCTACCCGTTTGATGCGCTGGGCTTTACCCCTAACCGCTACTTTGTTTATGCCAGCTACACATCCGGCCCGGAGCTGGATGCTGACCGTTGAGGGAGGAGATGCAGAGATGACGCAACAAAAAAACTCCCGCAAAGGCAGCGCTGTGTGGCCGATGGTGCTTTCCTGGCTGAGCAGCCTGATTTTGGCACTTTTGGCGGTGTTTGTCATGCTGTTTACCACGTTTGGTAACGTGGGCTATATGCAGAGCTGCGTGAAAAGCTCCGGCTATGCCCAGAGCGCCTATGATGATATGGTACAGGATTTTATCAGTTATGGTGCAGCCACCGGTTTTGATGCCGATGTTATGACGGGGTTTATGTCTGTTGACCAGGTGGAAAGCGACATGCAGGATGCTGTGGCGGGGCTGTATGCCAAAACGCTGACCTATTATACCCGCGATAATATCGCGGAAGCTGTTTACAGCGCCATGGAACAGGCTACGGCAGACCGTGGCATTACGCTGGAAGGCGAAACCAAGACGGCCGTGGAAACCGTGGCTGAGGCTGTGCGTATGGAGTATGCCTCCTACACCGCGGTGCCGCTGGTCAGCCAGCTGCGTACCCTGGTGCAGAAACTGCAAAAGGTGATGGTAATCGGCTTGGTGGTCAGTGCGGTGCTGCTGTGCGCTGCGGTAGTGTCCATGCTACGCATCAGCCGCAAAGATGCCCGCCTGGGGGCGCGCTGCCTGGTGTATGCCCTTGGCGGTGCTGCTGTGGTGTGCCTGGTGCTGGGTGTGGGCGTTAAGCCGATGATCGGCTTAACGCGCCTGGGCATTGACCCGCCTGCCCTGAAAAACCTGCTGATTGCTTATGTGGGCGGTTTGTTTGGCCGCTTTGTGGTGATGGCAGTGATCTATTTTGTGCTGGCGATAGTGCTTGGCGTATTGGTGAGCAGGCACAAAAAGCACAGAGCATGATGATAGAGTTTATAGAATAAGGGCATCACCGCACAATTCCCGCCTAACGGCTCAAGCACCGCTCCGGCGGCTGCGGCACGGCATCTGCGTTGCCAAAATGCTCGATAATGTCGGGTTGCGGTACCCGCATCGTGCTTCGGGGGCAAAAGCCCCTCGCACTCTGCGACCGCTGCCCCTGCTTCGGTTCGCTGTTTCCGCCACTGGCGGCGCTCACCTTTGCAGCATCCAGTATTATCTGCGCTTTTGGCTTAGCATCTGCCGTACCTCGCTCGCCGTATCGGCACTTAGAATTATGCGGTATTGCCTAAGATAAAAAGAAACGGTGCTGTACCCCGGACTTTATGGGGTACGGCGCCGTTTTTTGTGTGAAGATGGGACAGGCGAGATGGCCCTGGAATGTGATGGTGAGGGAAAAGACGGGTTTTGAGTGATGTGGAGGGGATTGTGATGGTATGCCACCTGTAGGAGCGCACAATGTGCGCCCGCTGCCTTGCGGAGAATGATGTGGTGAAATATTAGACAAGGCCCGGCATGTGGGACGATGCGAAGCATCGTCCCCTACAAATGGGGGTATTGCTTTTTGCCAATTTTCAATGTGTGGTCAGGCAGGGCTTCGGCGGGGTCGGGTGACCCCGCCCTACTGCGAGGTTATGGCTAGTACCTACAAATAAAATAGCGCAAACAGCGTAAAATAAAAACACCCCGGAACCGCATAAAAATATGCGATTCCGGGGTGTAATGTTACTGGATAAACGGCAAATTAAATCTTAGCCAAATCAAGCCTTGTTGGCAGAGCCGAACAGCTCGATCTTCTCCTTGACCTTATCCATGATGGCGTCTGCGCCCGGCTTCAGCAGCTTGCGCGGGTCATAGCCCTTGCCCTGCTGATCCTTGCCGGCTTCGATGTACTTGCGGGTGGCCTCAGCAAATACCAGCTGGCAGTCAGTGTTGACGTTGATCTTGGAAACGCCCAGGCGGATGGCTTTCTGAACCATCTCGTCGGGGATGCCGGTGCCGCCGTGCAACACCAGAGGAATGTTGTTGGTAGCCTGATGGATGCGCTCCAGAGCTTCAAAGTCCAGGCCCTTCCAGTTGGCGGGGTAAATGCCGTGGATGTTGCCGATGCCGGCAGCCAGGAAGTCAACGCCCAGAGCGGTGATCTTGGCGCACTCTTCGGGGTCAGCGATTTCGCCGTTGCCGACTACGCCGTCCTCAACGCCGCCGATGGAACCAACTTCGGCTTCGATGGACAGGCCCTTGTCGTGTGCCAGCTCAACCAGCTCACGGGTCTTGGCAATGTTCTCTTCGATGGGGTAGTGGGAGCCATCGAACATGATGGAGGTAAAGCCAGCTTCAATGCAGGCCTTTGCGCCCTCATAGGTGCCGTGGTCCAGGTGCAGGACAACGGGAACCGTGATGCCGAGAGATTCATCCATTGCGCGCACCATAGCGGCAACGGTCTTGAAACCGGTCATATATTTGCCGGCACCCTCGGAAACGCCCAGGATAACCGGGCTCTGCATGGCCTGAGCCTGAAGCAGAATGCTCCGGGTCCATTCCAGGTTATTGATATTGAACTGGCCAACGCCATAGTGGCCGTCACGAGCTTTGAGGAGCATATTGGTTGCATTTACGAGCATAACAGGTACCTCCTATAAATTCAGTTCAAGCAGCTGGAGGGCCTGGCCCTGCCAGCTATTTTATTATAGACCGACTTTGACAAAAAATCAACAATAATCATGGCTTTTTACCCAAGAATGAGTAAAAAGTCCAGAAAATGGGATGATTGCACAGTGTTAGACGTGTGATTTTGGGTAAGATTTATGAAAGAATAGCAGAATGACCAGCACCCGATGCGCCAATTTGGTCGGAATGTGCAGAATGGGCAGAGGGGCGGACGCAGGAAAACGGGAAATACAATTTGAATATAAAATCAAATAAAATACAATAAGTTGATTTGCGCGAGGCCATGAGAGAGGTGCATTTATAAAAGGGTGGTAGGATGAGGGGACGGAACGGTCAAGACCGTTCCCTACAGACAGGGAAAAGGAAAATACGGAAAGGGAAGGTTGATGTGGACATAGCACAGCAGGGCCCAAGGGCAAAACAAAATCGGCCCCTGCCTTGGTGCGGCAGGGGCCGATAAATTCAGTGATTCAAATAACTCAAAAATGCGGAAAAGAAAGATTTACCGGTCGATGGGGGCAGTCTTGGCTTTCAGCCAGGTCTTTTCCTCCTCGGTCAGGCGGGGGCTGAGCATCTCGTATACATGGGCATGGTAGGCGTTCAGCCAGTTGATCTGGTCACGGGTCAGTTCGTCCACAATGACCGGCTCGGTGGAGATGGGCACCAGGGTCAGCGGCTCAAATTTCAGCCAGTGACCATATTGGTTGGTGCCGGCATCCACGCATTCCAGCTCGTTCTCAATGCGGATGCCGACTTCATCGGTCTCATAAACGCCCGGCTCATCGGTGATGGTCATGCCCTCTTTGAAGACAATGGGGTTCTGGGGGCGCAGGCTCTGGGGGCCTTCGTGCACCGAGGAGATGTAGCCAACGCCGTGGCCGGTGCCGCAGCGGTAGTTGATTTTGTGTGCCCACAGCGGGCCGCGGGCAAAGCTGTCCAGTGCAAAGCCGGTGCAGTAATCCAGGAATACCGCGCGGGCAATGTCAATGTGGCTCTGCAGGGTCCAGGTGTAGTATTTGCGCTCATTCTCGGTCAGGGGGCCGACCGGGTAGGTGCGGGTGATATCGGTGGTGCCGCAGTCATACTGGCCGCCGTTATCCACCAGCAGGAAGCCGCGCGGCTCAATCACGCTGTCCACTTCGCCCTCGGCATGGTAGTGCATCATGGCGGCGTTGGGGCCGTAAGCGGCAATGGTATCAAAGCTGTCCTCAAAATAGCCGGGCATTTCGGCACGGCGCTTTTGCAGCATCTTTTCAATGTCAGTCTCGTGCAGGATTTTGCCCTCGGCGATGGCCTTTTCCAAGTCCATCTGGAAACGCACCATGGCAACGCCGTCACGCACATGGCATTCGCGGATGTTGGCAAGCTCGACCGGGTTTTTGACACCTTTCAGTGCAAAGATCGGGTCGGCACCGGTAACGGTCTTGTGCTCGTTCAGGGCGCAGTACAGGTCATAGTTGGTGGCTTTCTCGTCTACGAGGAACACTTCCTCTGCGGGCAGAGCGTGTACGGTATCGATCAGCTCCGGGTAGTCGCGCAGGGAAACGCCGTTATCGGCCAACGTTTTTGCGTCGGCATCATTCAGGCGGCCGGGGGCGATAAACAGGGTGCAGCTGTCCATCGTGACAAGGGCATAAGCAACGGCCAGCGGGGTACAGGGCAGGTCACGTGCGCGCATGTTGGTCAGCCAGCCCACACAGTCCAGACCAGTCACGGCCAGGGCGGTGGCACCGGCTTTTTTCAGCTCGTCACGCACCATGGCAATGCGCTGGGCGGCGGTGGCGCCGGTCTGCTCAACAGTCAGCAGCTCGCAGGGGGTGTTGGGCAGGCTGGGGCGGGTGGTCAGGCCCTCCCACAAGGGGGAGACGATATCCTTGCTTTCCAGCTTGGCGCCGCTCTTGGCCAGAGCGGCGGCATAGCCGTTGGCAATGGTGGCAGGCACGCAGCTGCCATCCAGCAGCAGGGTCTGGTCTGCGGCAAAATGGGCGGTCAGGTACTCTTCCACGGTGGGCACCCCGGCAGAACCGGCGTGCATGCACTCAATTTCGGTACCGGCCAGCTGACGGTCACCCTGAACATAAAAGCGGCCATCGCACCACAGGGCGCTGCCGGTCAGGGTGACAACAAGGGTGGAGTTCTCGCCGGTAAAGCCGGAGAAAAACGGCAGGCTGTTGTAATAAGCGGGCAGATATTCACTGGAGTGGGGGTCGCTGGTCATCAGCAAAACACCGTGGGCACCGGCTGCCTGGGCAGCGGCGCGCAGAGCGGCGATTTTTTCATTGGTCGTCAAAATAGTCCTCTCCTTATATGCAGAATGTTGAACAAGTCCATTCTAACATGTTTTTATAAAAGGTCAATACGGGGTGCGGTTCAGCACAGTGCCCAGCAGCGGCAGGCCGCAGCCCTGCAGAAGGTGAGCCGCCTGGCGCAGCTCCTGGTGGGTAACGTCGCCGCTTTGTACCACAAGCAGGGCACCGTCACATACTTTGGCAAGGCTGAGAGCGTCACTGCATTCGCTCAGGGCTGGAGCATCGACCAAAAGATAAGCAAACTTTGGTGCACAGCTTTCCACCATGCGGGCAAAACGGGGGTGTTCCAGTAGCAGGGCCGGGCGGCTGGTGGTGCCGGAGGCCGGAACCAGGCAGGTGCCGCGGATCTCTGTGTGGTAGAGAACTTCCTCCAGAGGAACGCTGCCGGAAAGATAGTGTGCCAGACCCGGCACTTTGTGTTCACCGGTCAGCCCGCACTGGCGGCAGATGCCGGAATGGCGCAGGTCACCGTCAACCAGCAGGCAGCGCTGGCCAAGCCCGGCAAGCAGCTGCCAGAACTGCAAAGCCAGAGTAGTTTTACCTTCCTGCGGGGTAGTGCTGGTGAGCAGAATGATTTTGGCGTCTGGGGCTGTCTGTTCCAGACGCAGGCGTAGCAGATTCAGGGATTCAACCGTCCGGGGTGCCAGCTCCGGCAGGTGGTTCAAAGCAAGTTCTTTCATGGGCGGCCGCCTTTCCGAGTATGGAGGCGGCAGGGCGTGGCATCCGGGATGCAGGCCAGCGGCGAAGAGCCAAGGCAACGGGTCAGATCGTCCGCCGTATAAATGTGGTCATCCCGCAGGTAATGCAGGCAGAGGAAAGCAAAGCAGAGCAAAAAGCCGATACCAGCGCCAAACGCTGCGTGGAACACAGCCCCCGGCCCGGAAAAGCGCTGCGGCGGGGCTGCCTGCTCCACCAGGCGGGGCGGGGTGGTGCCCATGCGGGCAGAGAGATCATCCAACGCAAGGGCAGCCAGTGCGTTGGCAATATCTGCTGCGCGCTGTGGGGAAGAATCGGCCGCAACAATGCGCAGAATATGGGTATCTGCCGGGTGCAGAATGGTAATCTGGTCTTTTAAGTGGGCAGTATCCGTGGAAAGGCCAAGGGTGGAAATAACAGATTCCAGCATGGTGCGGCTGGTCAAAAGCTCCTGATAATCAGCCGTTAATTGCAGTTCCGCATAGCCGGAGGTCAGCCCTTCCTGTGCGGCGGCAACATACAGCTGGGCTTCGGCCTGGTAGCTGCGCGGGGCAAGGCGTGCGGCAGCAAAGGCCAGAATGCCTCCCAGCAGGGTACAAACCAGTACCGCGGCGAAATGGGCGGGCAGCAGGCGGAACAGTTCCACGGGGGTCACTTCGCGCCCGGCGGCGCGGGATGCAGGGGCAGCGGGCAAGGTGCTCACCTCCAAAACAGGGCGTGAACAAGGCAAAATTCCGGTAAAAACAGCATACATCAAGTGTAACACGCGCCCGGCGCAAAATTCAATAGAAAAAACGGTTTTTCAGGCGATACTGGGCGGTTTTTCGGGCAAACTGCTGAAAGGTGAGAGGATTTTGCAGCAAACGGGGGAAACGCCGCAGCAAAAAGGCGCTGACAGGGCAAGAAGTTTTCAAAAATTTCAAATTTTGGCAGGCCCAAATGGGCGAAAAGCTCTTGACGGGTTTGATATAATAAGGTTAGCAGTAAGAAAACAAGATTGCTAACAACACAAACAAACTTTAAGATAGAAGGGAATATTACCATGGCAGAACAGGTAACTAAAATTGATATTTTCTCCGGCTTTTTGGGTGCAGGCAAAACGACCCTGATCAAAAAGCTCATCAAGGAAGCGTTCCAGGGTGAAAAGATCGTGCTGATCGAAAACGAATTCGGCGAGATCGGCATTGACGGCGGCTTTATGCGTGAGGCTGGCATTCAGGTCAACGAGCTGAACTCCGGCTGCATCTGCTGCTCCCTGGTGGGCGACTTCCGCGAGGCACTGAAAAAGGTCGTGGAGACTTATCATCCTGACCGCATCCTGATCGAGCCTTCCGGCGTTGGCAAACTGAGTGATGTGACCCGCGCTGTTGAGGGTGTGGGCGAGACCCTGCCGGTCAGCCTGAACAGCTTTGTGACCGTGGCCGATGTGAACAAGGTCAAAATGTATATGAAGAACTTTGGCGAGTTCTATGATGACCAGATCAGCCACGCATCCTGCATCATCCTGAGCCGCACCGGCAGCGCAGACGAGAAGAAGGTTGCCGCAGCCGTTGCCCTGATCCAGGAAAAGAACCCCACCGCCACCATTGTGACCACCGATTGGAACGAACTGACCGGTGCACAGATCGTTTCCGTTATGGATGGTAAGCGCGACTTGGTTGCCGAGCTTCTGAGCGAAGCACAGGCTTCCAATGCTGCCCATGCGGACGAGGATGAGGAAGAGCATCATCACCACCACCATGACCATGATGAGGACGGCCACGAGTGTTGCCACCATCACCACGACCATGATGATGACGACGATGATGAGGATGAGCACGAGCATCACCACCATCATGACGAGGATGATGACCACGGCCACGAATGCTGCCATCACCACCACGACCATGATGACGACGATGACGATGACGAGCATGAGCACCACCATGACGGCGAGTGCTGCTGCGGCCATCATCACCATCATCATGACCACGATGCAGACGAAGTGTTCACCAGCTGGGGCCACGAGACTGCCCACAAGTACAGCCATGACGAGCTGGAGAGCATCCTGACCACGCTGGATTCCGGCGAGTACGGCGCTGTGCTGCGTGCCAAGGGCATTGTGGACGGCGGCGACACCTGGTACGAGTTCGACATGGTGCCCGGTGAGCATGAGATCCGCACCTGCGGCCCCGATGTTACCGGCAAGGTGTGCGTGATCGGTTCCCAGCTGAAGGAACATGAGGTGGAAGAGCTGTTCCACGCCTGATTTGTAAAGGAGTAAAACATGGCGCAGAAAGAGATTCCCTGTTACCTCTTTGTGGGTATGCTGGAAAGCGGCAAAACCAAGTTTATTCAGGAAACAATGGAGGACCCGCAGTTTGATTCCGGCGACAAAACGCTGCTGTTGATCTGTGAGGAAGGCGAAGAGGAATATGATTCCGAGCGATTTGCCTTTGGCGGCGTGACCGTTGCCACCATTGAGGACAAAGCGGAACTGAACCGCGAACACCTGCAGCAGCTGGCTGAAAAGTCTGACTGTGGGCGTGTGATCATTGAATACAACGGCATGTGGCTGGTGCAGGAGCTGTACGATGCCCTGCCGGATAACTGGCTGATTTACCAGTGCCTGGCCACCGCAGACGGCACTACCATCAAGACCTATGCCAACGACAATGCCATGCGCGGCCTGCTGCTGGACAAGCTGCGCGGCAGCGAGCTGCTGGTGGTGAACCGTGCCGAGGCGGTAAACGATGACGAAAGCCACCAGCTGATCCACAAGCTGGTGCGCCAGGCCAGCCGCCGCTGCGATATCGCCTATGAGTTCAAGGATGGCAGCGTTGCCTATGACGATATCCCGGACCCGCTGCCGTTCGATGTAAACGCCCCGGTGATCGAGATTCCCGAAGAGTTCTTTGGCGTGTGGTATATGGACTGCATGGATGAGATGCAGAAGTACGACGGCAAAACGGTGAAATTCCTGGCTCAGGTGTGCCAGACCAACCGCGCCGGCAAGGACAGCTTTGTGCCCGGCCGCTTTGCTATGACCTGCTGCGTGCAGGATATCCAGTTTGTGGGCTTCCCCTGCAAGTACACGGAGTACAAGAACCTGAAGCAGCGTGACTGGATCACGGTAACGGCAAAGGTGAACCTGAAATACCACCCGATTTACAAGGGCCAGACCCCGGATTCTGTCGGCCCGGTGCTGACGGCCATCAACGTGGAGCCTGCCGCGGCCCCGCGTGATGATGTGGTGACCTTCAGTTGAGCGGGGAACGCCGCAGGGCAATCGAAGCCCGCGTGGCAGCCGCAGCCGCCCGGCTGGAAAAAGAGGGCCGCTACACGGCAACCCGGCGGTGCATCCAGCACGGCAGGGTCAGCGTGTATGCCCACTGCGTCAGTGTGGCGGATACCGCCTGCGTCTTGGCGGAAACGCTGCACCTGCGCGTAAACGAGCGGGCGCTGATCCGCGGTGCATTGCTGCATGATTACTTTTTGTATGACTGGCACGATAAAGCCAACGGCCACCACTGGCACGGTTTTACCCACCCAGGCACCGCCCTGCACAACGCAAGCGAGGATTGGAAGCTGACCCCGGTGGAGCGGGAGATCATCAAAAAGCACATGTTCCCCTTAACCCCCATCCCACCCACCTGCCGTGAAGCGTGGCTGGTGTGCCTGGCAGATAAAATCTGTGCCGCCAAGGAGACGACCGGCGGAATCTATGGCAAGCTGCCGTTTGCCGCGAAGCATAACGCGCAGGATAAATAAATTAACGTTTTATATGCAGAAAAACCAAAAGCCCGATGCCGTGTTGACATCGGGCTTTTGGCATTTTATGCGGAGAGGGGAAAAATTAGGGCAATACCGCATAATTCTAAGTGCCGATACGGCGAGCGAGGTGCGGCAGATGCCAAGCCAAAAGCGCAGATAA
>NZ_PSQF01000022.1:0-38227 GCF_003324125.1 Subdoligranulum sp. APC924/74
TTATCGAGCATTTTGGCAACGCAGATGCCGTGCCGCAGCCGCCGGAGCGGTGCTTGAGCCGTTAGGCGGGAATTGTGCGGTATTGCCTAAAGTTTTTCGCCAGGCCTTTTTTCAAAAAGGCCGCGCTGGTTACTGGACATCCTTATAAATATCGGCCAGGTTCAGCAGAATCTCGGTTGCCTTATCCATAGACTCTACCGTGATGCCTTCGCACGGGCCATGGTAGTTAAAGCCGCCGGTGCCAAGGTTCGGGCAGGGCAGGCCCATGTAAGACAGGGTCGCGCCGTCCGTGCCGCCGCGAATGGGCGTTTCCAGCGGCTCCAGGCCAGCCTTGCGGATGGCGGCGCGGGCATTTTCCACCAGATGGAAATGCGGCTTGATCTTTTCCAGCATGCTGAAATAGCTGTCCTTCAGCTCCAGCTCCACGGTGCCTTCGCCATACTTTTCGTTCAGCAGCTTGGCAATGTGGCGCATGGTCTCCTTGCGGGCGGCAAAGCTTTCGGCACTGTGGTCACGCACAATGTAGCCCAGCTTGGCGCCGGTCACATCGCCTTCCATGCTGCACAGGTGGTAGAAACCCTCGCGGTTCTCAGTGTATTCGGGGCGGTCGTAATACGGCAGGGCGTTGTGGAACTCAATGGCAATGTTCTGCGCATTCTTCATGGCGTTCTTTGCGCTGCCCGGATGGACCGAGAAGCCGTGTACCGTGACAAAAGCAGCGGCAGCGTTAAAGTTTTCATAGCTGATTTCGCCCGCTTCGTCGCCGTCCACCGTGTAGGCATAGGCTGCGCCAAAATGCTCCACATCAAACAGGTCAGCACCCTGGCCAACCTCCTCATCGGGGGTAAAGCCCACGCAGATCTTGCCGTGGGGGCGGTTTTCTTTCTGCAGGATCTCCAGCATGGTCATAATCTCGGCCACACCGGCTTTGTCGTCCGCACCCAGCAGGGTGGTGCCATCGGTGGTGATCAGGGTTTGGCCCTTGAGCTTTGCCAGGAATGGGAACTGCCTGGTGCTGAGAACTGCGCCGGTACCGGGCAGGACAACATCGCCGCCGTCATAATTTTCATGGATCTGGGGCTTCACATTCTCGCCCGGTGCATCGGGGGAAGTATCCATATGGGCAATAAATCCAAGGCCCTTGGCAGCTTCGTGGCCGGGGGTGGCGGGCAGCGTGGCGTAAACATAGCAGTGCTCATCCACATGGGCATCCGCAAGGCCAAGGTCCTGCAGCTCCTTGACCAGCATGCGGGCCAGGTCAAACTGGCGGGCGGTGGTGGGGTGGGTATCGCTTACGGGGTCCGAGGTGGTATACACCTTAACGTAATTCAGCAAACGTTCATAAGCGCGCATAAAATCTGATTCTCCTTTATTGTATAATGGTTGCACTGGGGGTATTGTACCACAAAAAACAGCATTTTCCAAGGTCAGGCCCTTTTCAATCTGTAACTTTTATGTTAGAATTGGTTGTATATAGGGGAAGTGTTGGCTTTATGGGCATTGGAAGATGCCCGACGCTGCTGCGCCTACCACCAAAAGTTCGTCCCCTGACAGGAGGAAACCATGGCAAATACCATTTTCAAAGATAAAACCTTGTTGATCACCGGCGGCACCGGCAGCTTTGGCCACACCGTGCTCAAGCATTTTTTGACGACTGATATCGGCGAGATCCGCATTTTCAGCCGTGACGAGAAAAAGCAGGACGACATGCGCCATGAGCTGCAGGCCAACTATCCTGACTATTACAATAAAGTCAAGTTCTACATCGGCGATGTGCGCAACATCCAGAGCCTGCGCGATGTGATGCCCGGCGTCAACTTTATCTTCCATGCCGCTGCGCTCAAGCAGGTTCCTTCCTGCGAGTTTTTCCCCATGGAGGCCGTGCGCACCAACATTGAGGGCACCGACAACATGCTGCATGCCGCCATTGAAGCAGGCGTGGAGCGCGTGGTCTGCCTTTCTACCGATAAAGCCGCTTACCCCATCAATGCCATGGGCATCTCCAAGGCCATGATGGAGCATGTTATCACTGCCAACGCGCGTGTCAGCGCACAGCGCGGCGGCCCGGTCATCTGCTGCACCCGTTACGGCAACGTGATGTGCAGCCGCGGCAGCGTGATTCCGCTGTTTGTGGAGCAGATCAAGGCCGGCAACCCCATTACCATCACCGATCCCAACATGACCCGCTTTTTGATGAACCTGGATGAGGCCGTTGACCTTGTCATGTTTGCCTTTGAGCACGCCAATCCGGGCGATCTGTTCATCCAGAAATCCGATGCTTCCACCATTGGCGATCTGGCCAAAGCCGTGCAGCAGCTGTTTGGCGACACCGGCACCCGCGTGATTGGCACCCGCCACGGCGAAAAGCTGTACGAGACCCTGATGACCAAGGAAGAGCGGATGCGCAGCGAGGATATGGGCAACTATTACCGCGTTGCCGCCGACAACCGCGACTTGAACTATGACAAGTACTTCATCAAGGGCCAGGTTCACACCCAGGCCGATGAAGATTATACCAGCCACAACACCCGCCGCCTGGATGTGGAGGGCACCATCAAAAAGATCATGACCACCGAGTACATCCAGGAAGCACTGAAAGAGGCAGGCAAGGCATGAACATTCTTGTCACCGGGGCAAAGGGGTTTGTCGGGCGCAATCTGTGTGAAAACCTGAAAAATATCCGCGATGGCAAAAACCGCACCCGCCCGGCCCTGAACATTACTGATATTTTTGAGTATGACCTGGACACGGTTCCGGCGCTGCTGGATGAATACTGCGCCAAGGCAGACTTTGTATTCAACCTGGCCGGGGTCAACCGCCCCAAAGTGGAAAGCGAGTTCATGGCGGGCAATTTCGGCTTTGCCTCCACCCTGCTGGATACGCTGAAAGCCCACGGTAACACCTGCCCGGTGATGCTGTCCAGCTCCATTCAGGCCACGTTGATCGGCCGCTATGGCAAAAGCGATTACGGCAAAAGCAAGCTGGCCGGAGAAGAACTGTTCTTTGAATACAGCAAAACCACCGGCGCCCCGGTGCTGGTTTACCGCTTTCCCAACCTGTTTGGCAAATGGTGCCGCCCCAACTACAACAGCGCCGTGGCTACTTTTTGCCACAACATTGCCAACGGCCTGCCCATCACCGTCAATGACCGCGCAACTGAGCTGGAACTGCTGTACATTGACGATCTGGTAGAAGAGATGCTGGATGCGCTGGAAGCTGCGCCCCACCGCTGCAATTATGACGGCCTTACCCCGGTGCCTGCCGTGGATGGCCGTTACTGCTTTGTTCCCGTCACCCACAAAGTGACCCTTGGGGAGATTGTGGATCTGTTGGAACAGTTCCACGCCCAGCCCGCCACGCTGGTGGTGCCGGAGATCCCGGCGGGCAGCTTTGCCAAAAAGCTGTATTCCACCTATCTTTCCTACCTGCCCAAAGAGCGGATTGCCTTCCCCTTAAAAGTCAACGCAGACGAGCGCGGCAGCTTTACCGAGCTGCTGAAAACCGAAAACTGCGGCCAGTTCAGCGTGAACATTTCCAAGCCCGGCATTACCAAGGGCCAGCACTGGCACAACACCAAGTGGGAATTTTTTATTGTGGTTTCCGGCCACGGGCTGATCCAGGAGCGCAAAGTTGGCTGTGACGAAGTGATGGAGTTTGAGGTGTGGGGCGATAAGCCCACCGCCGTGCAGATGCTGCCCGGCTGCACCCACAACATCATCAACTTAAGCGATACTGAAAACCTTGTGACCCTGATGTGGGCCAACGAAGTGTTTGACCCCACCAAGCCGGACACGTTCTTTTTGAAAGTGTAACATTTTAAGCGTATATACTCAGGTAGGAGTTAGGGCAACACCGCACAATTCCCGCCTTGCGGCTTAAGCACCGCTCCGGCGGCTGCGGCACGGCATCTGCGTTGCCAAAATGCTCGATAAGACATCCAGTATTATCTGCGCTTTTGGCTTAGCATCTGCCGCACCTCGCTCGCCGTATCGGCACTTAGAATTATGCGGTATTGCCTTAGGAGTTTTGAAACCTGGGCAAGGTAAATGTCTCAGAACATTCAAAGCCGTTCCCTGCGAAACTTTTTATCGTTTGCGGAAGACAATAAAACCAGCAGTCGTTCTTCAACTCCTCACTCCTACCTCCTAACTGTATCGGGTGTTTTACAATGAACAAGCTCAAACTTATGACCATTATCGGCACGCGGCCGGAGATCATTCGGCTGTCGGCTGTGATTAAAAAGTGTGATGTGTATTTTGACCAGATTCTAGTCCACACCGGCCAGAACTATGATTATAACCTGAATCAGGTATTCTTTGAGGACCTGGGCCTGCGTGCGCCGGATTTCTATCTGGATGCCGTCGGCAAGGACCTGGGTGAAACCATCGGCAACATTATTGCTAAGTCCTACTCCCTGATGGTGGAACAGAAACCCGATGCCCTGCTGATTCTGGGCGATACCAACAGCTGCCTTTCCGCCATTGCGGCCAAGCGGCTGCACATTCCCATCTTCCACATGGAAGCCGGCAACCGCTGCTTTGACGAGTGCCTGCCTGAGGAAACCAACCGCCGCATTGTGGACCACATTTCCGATGTGAACATGTGCTATTCCGAGCATGCCCGCCGTTACCTGAATGCCGAAGGCACCGCCAAGGAACGCACCTTTGTGACCGGTTCCCCCATGGCGGAAGTGCTGCACGCCAACCTGGCCAAGATCGAAGCCAGCGATGTGCTGGAGCGCCTGGGGCTGGAGCCGCACAAATACATGCTGCTTTCCGCCCACCGCGAGGAGAACATTGATACCGAAAAGAACTTTATCGACCTGTTCACCTCCATCAATCACCTGGCCCAGACCTATGATATGCCCATTCTGTATTCCTGCCATCCGCGCAGCAAAAAGCGGCTGGACGCCATGGGCTTCCAGCTGGACGAGCGCGTAAAGCTGCATGAGCCCCTGGGCTTCCATGATTACAACCATCTGCAGATGAACGCGTTTGCCGTGGTCAGCGATTCCGGCACCCTGCCGGAGGAATCCAGCTTCTTTACCAGCGTGGGACATCCGTTCCCGGCTGTCTGCATCCGTACCTCCACCGAGCGACCCGAAGCACTGGACAAAGGCTGCTTTGTGCTGGCCGGCATCAGCGAGGGCGGCGTGGAACAGGCGGTTGCCACCGCCGTTGCCATGAACGCCAACGGCGACAACGGCATCCCCGTCCCCTACTACACTGAAGACGTTTCCACCAAGGTCGTCAAGATCATCCAGAGCTACACCGGGGTGGTTAATAAGATGGTGTGGAGAAAAAACTGAGTTTTTTTTAGTTAGGAGGTAGGAGTGAGGCGTTAGGAGTTTTTTGAGGCTGCGACAAGCTGAATGCTTTGGAACGGTCAAGATCGTTCCCTACAGAGCATTTTATAGATTACAAAAGACCTCAAGTCTAGCAGCCGTTCTTCAACTCCTAACTCCTACTTCCTAACTCCTAACTTTCGAAAGGTGTGTGCCCTTTGCCCTCTCAAAAAAAGATTCTTGTTGTTACGCAGCATTTCTGGCCGGAAAATTTCCGCATCAATGATATTGTGGAAGGTTTTTTGCAGGATGGCATTGCGGTGGATGTGCTTTGCGGGCTGCCCAATTACCCAAAAGGCGAATGGTTCCCCGGTTACAGCGCCGCCGGCCCTTTTGAAGAAGAATGGCACGGTGCCCGCCTGTACCGCTGCAAAGAGGTTCCGCGCAGGGGCAACACCTCGGTCAACATTTTTTTGAACTATGTCAGCTGGCCGTGGTACGCCGCCCATGCGTTGCACCGCCTGCCGGGCGGGTACGATGCGGTGTTCTGCTTTAACACCAGCCCGGTACTGATGTGCTGGCCCGCCATCCGCTATGCCAAAAAGCACCACATTCCCTTTACCAACTATGTGCTGGATATCTGGCCCGAAAACCTGTACAGCGTGCTGAATGTGAAAAACAAACCCCTGCGCGCGATTGCCCAGGGTGTAAGCGACGCTTTATATAAGAAGGCCGACCGACTGATTGCCATGAGTGAGCCGCTGCAGCAGCGGCTGTGCCAGCGCACCGGTATGCCGCCGCAAAAAATTGCTGTGATCCCGCAGTACTGCGAGGATTTTTACGCCGTTCCTCAGCCGGATGCCGCTTTGCAGGCGCAGTTCGGCGGGCGGTTCAACCTGGTGTTTACCGGCACTTTTACCCCCGCCCAAAGCCTGGAGACCGTCATCACGGCGGTGCAGGATGCGCGCAGCCGCGGGGCGGATATGTTGCACCTGTTGCTGGTGGGCGATGGCATGAGCCGCACCGCGCTGGAAGCCAAAGTGAAAGAGCTGCACGCCGAGGACGCCGTTACGTTTTACGGCAGTGTTCCGGCAACGGATATCCCCAAGTTCACCGCGCTGGCTGATGCTTTGATCGTCTGTCTGTCGGATTCGCCGGACTTGGGGCTGACCGTACCGGCCAAGGTTGCCAGTTATATGGCCGCCGGCAAGCCGGTCCTGGCCAGTATGGACGGTGCCGGCAATGCGGCGGTTGCCGCGGCGGGTGGATTAAGCTCCCCTGCCTGTGATGCCGCTGCCCTGGCAGACAACCTGCTGGTACTGACCCGCATGGACGCCGCCCAGCGCGCCGCCATGGGCCAGAGCGCCAAAGAATATTATCTTGCGCATTACCGCCGCAGCGAGCTGCTGCGCAAACTGGAACATTTTATTTTGGAAGGCCGCGTTTGATGCCAAACCGACCGTTCCCCTGATGTGAGGTGCCCTTTTGAATCACCCAGCCAAAATTCTTGTTATCATTCCCTGTTATAATGAGGAAGCCAACATCGTCAGCACCGTGGAACGCCTGCGTGCCACCTGCCCGCAGGTTGACTTTTTGATCATCAACGATTGTTCCACCGACCGCTCGGCTGAATTGCTGGCGGAACATGGCTACCCGTTTTTGGATCTGCCGGTCAACCTTGGCATTGGCGGCGGCGTGCAGTGCGGTTATCGCTATGCCCGCGCCAATGGTTATGATGTTGCTGTGCAGATGGACGGTGACGGCCAGCACGACCCCGCTTATCTGATGCAGGTCGTTCAGCCGGTATTGGACGGCAAGCTGGATATGTGCATCGGCAGCCGCTTTATCAAGTGCGAAGGCTTCCAGACAAGCTTTATGCGCCGGGTCGGCATCCGCTTTTTAAGCTGGCTCATCCATATTCTCTGTGGTCAGCGCATTCTGGATGTCACCAGTGGTTTCCGTGCCACAGGTCCCCAGCTAACCGCCTATTTTGCGGAGCATTATGCTTCGGATTATCCGGAGCCGGAAGCCATTCTGGCTGCCACGCTGGCCGGGTTCCGCGTAGGCGAAGCCCCAGTCGTCATGAAAGAACGTCAGGGCGGCGTTTCCAGCATTCGCAGTTTTAAAAGCGCGTATTACATGATCAAGGTTTCCCTGTCTTTGATCATTGACCGCCTTTCTATCAAGAAAATCCACCAGCCGAAAAGCAAATAAGGAGGCACAACGCCCATGACGGCACATTTCCAGTTTTTTATGATTTTGGGTGCGGCCATCCTGCTGCTGATTATTTTTGCGCTGCTGAAAAAGGGCCAAATGAGCGTAAAATACAGCCTTCTCTGGCTGGCACTGGCCGTGGTTCTTGTCATCTTTGCGGTATTCCCCTATGTTGTTTACGTCCTGCGTGATCTGCTGGATGTACAAATGCCGGTCAACCTGGTATTTATGCTCATGTTCTGCTTTGTGCTGCTGGTGCTGCTCAGTTTAAGCATCGGCGTCAGCCAGCTTGCGGATAAGTGCAAGCGCCTTACCCAGGAAAACGCTATCCTGGAAAAGCGCGTGCGGGATTTGGAGAAAAAACTCAGCGGCAAATAATCCCGCCAAAGGAGTTTGAGGATGGAACTGACAACACTGCTATTTCTTGGCTTTTTTGCGGCAGTGGCGCTTTTGAACTATACCCTGCCCCGTGTTCTGCGCCCTTACTGTCTGCTGGCTGCCAGCTACCTGTTTTACTGTTGGGGGGCCAACGACCGCCTGCTGGTACCGGTTTTGGTCGCGGCAACACTGGCCACATGGGGCTGCGGGCTGGTGATCGGCAAATGCCGGATAGGTCCCGTGCGGGTGATTTTCCTGCTTTTGGCGGTGTTCACCTGTGTGGGGCTTTTGTTCTATTACAAATACTGGAACCTGTTGGCGGCAGATATCCTGAGCGGCACGGTATTGCAGCCCCGCACGGATATGGTTACCCCGCTGGGCCTGGGCTACTTTACCCTTGCTGCGCTCAGCTACACCATTGATGTATACAAGCGCCGCTGCAAGGTTGAGCTGAACCCGCTGCATTATGCGCTGTTCGTTAGCTTTTTTCCCACCATGACCACCGGCCCAATTGAGCGGTACCCCCATTTTCGGCCACAGATCCACAAATCCCGCCGGTTCAGCTACACCCGGTGTGCGGGCGGTGCGTTCCGCATGCTGTGGGGCTACACCAAAAAGATGGTCCTGGCGGACAACATGAACCTGTACATCAAGATGGTGTACGATACCCCCGCTGAGATGAATGGCCCCAACCTGGTGGCCGCCACCCTGCTGTTCAGCCTGCGGCTCTACCTGGATTTTTCCGGCTGTTGCGATATCGCCATCGGTGCTGCCCGCATTTTGGGGTATGATCTGCTGGAAAACTTTCACAGCCCGTTCGAGGCTACCAGCTTTGCCGGGTTGTGGCAGCGCTGGCACATGAGCCTGACTGGCTGGCTGCGGGATTATATCTACATTCCTCTTGGCGGCAGCCGCTGCAATGTGGTGCGCCATATGCTGAACACGCTGATCGTGTTTGCCGTCAGCGGCCTATGGCACGGGGCTGACCTGCGCTATCTGGAATGGGGCATTGCCTGCGGCGTGATTTCAGTCATTGCCCAGCTGAGCAAAGCGCCACGCAAAGTGCTGTGGCGCTATAACCCGCTGTACCGCGAGCCTGCCGTGCAGACATTCCTCCAGCGCTGCATCACCTACCTGCTGTTCAGTTTTACAATGGTATTTTTTGCTTCTGCCATTTACAACGCTGCCCCCGGCGAGGTATTCGCCGGAATACTGCAGGGCTGGCAGGGCGGCTTTGCGGCTGGATGGGAAAGCGTTACCAATCTGGTCACCAGCAGCGGCATTGACGGCCGCCTGCCGGTGGTGTTGACCTGCGGTACCGCCATTGTGCTGGCCATGGAGCACAACGGCAACAATGTTGCCCGCTGGATCCGCAAGCAGTGCTTTGTGCTGCGTTGGACGGTCTATTATGCCGCTGCGGTATCCATCTTGTTCTTTGCCGCGTTCGGGCAGTCGGCGTTCATTTACCAGCAATTTTAACGGGGGAGGGAGAACAATTATGCCAACACAGACCCCTGCTTCCGCCCCGCGCGGCACCCAAAAGGTCAGCCGCAGTGCTGTTGCCGCCCCGGCCCGCAAGCCCACCACAAAGCAAAAAAAATCCGCTCCCTCACCGCGCAGACGCTCCAAAAAGCCAAATATCTTCGTTCGCTTTTTGCATGGTTTGGTCCGCCGGTTATACTTTGGCAGCAAAACGTTGTTCAAGTTTGCCCTGTTCATTCCCATTCTGGTTTTCATGGTCTGGTTCAGCTATACGGTAGACCGCAGCGGCCTGTTCCAGGGTGAGCTTGCCCCCCGCCGCATTGTGGACTTGATGCTGCAGGGCTATGATGTGAGCAACTTTGAGCAGATGAACGAAATTGAGCGCGAGGTTGTCCAGCTGTTTGCACAGGATGTTCCGGACACCCCGGAAGTGATCGGCATTGGCTCCAGCCGCGTATTACAGTTCACACGGGAACTTGTCGGAACCGACAGTTTTTTCAACATGGGCGTTACCGGCGCGGATGTGCGCGATAACATGACCAGCTATTATAAGATGGTCTGTTACGGCAAAGTGCCCAAGGTGCTGATTTGGAGCGTGGATCCCTGGGTGCTGTATGGGGACGAAGCCGCCTTTGACAAGCGCGCCGATGTGGAGCTGTACAACGAATTTTTGACTAAGGTTCTCGGTGTTGAAACCGACTATGAGGAAGAGGACCGCGTGGCGCTGTGGAAAGCGCTGGTGGAACCGGCTTATTTTCAGGGCAACGTAGACTATTACTTAAAGAACCGCGGCCAGAGCGTTGTGACGGATGACGATGGCAACCCCATTGACTTTAACCCGGTGGACGGCAACCCTTACGAGCAACCCACCACCATCAAGCGCTCTGACGGCAGTGTGCTGTATGACCCCGAATTCCGGGATGCCAACCCCGACCAGGTGCGCGCCCTTGCCGCCGAAGCCTGCCCCACGTTCAACAGCGTACATATGGAAGGGTTCGACTCGCTTTCCCCCAAGCAGGAAGAAGCGTTTGACAAGTTCATCCAGTATGCGCAAAACCAGGGCACCACGGTGATTTTGGCCCTCTCCCCCTGGCACCCGTACCTGTATGACTTTCTGCTGACGGAAACCGACCAGCACCAGGGCTTTTTTGAAACCGAAAACTGGATCCGCCAGTATGCGCATGACTACAATATTCCGCTGTACGGCAGTTATGACCCCACCTGCATTAAGGGGTTGGATGAGACCGACTTTTTCGATGGCCTGCACTGCAAGGGCTGCGGCATCGCCAAGTTCTTCCCCGGTGTGCCGCAGGTGTTGCAGGATGTTGAAAACAACACCCTGCCCGACCCCCTCAGCGTGACCCCGCGCACCACCCTGCCGGTGGATGGCGAGGAGAATGTTGAAAACGTCGGGTAAGCGCTTTGCTTCTTTTGGCAGGTTGTTCCCTGCTTGATTTTCGCCTTTTGCTTACGACTTATAAAACCAGCCGCCTGCTTTGTGCATTTGCACGGCAGGCGGCTGGTTTTTACGTTCGTTTATTATTAAGGGCAACACCGCAATATACCCAAATTGCGGGGCCGCTTTTTTCAAAATTCTGCCTGCATTGTTTGGCTGCCGGTTCCGCGCAGCTGCATTATTTTTCCCATGGGCTGCGGATAATTTCGCCGCTGTCCACTTTCATGCAGCGCTCCACGGTTGCCCCGGCTTTGATGGTTGCACGGGGGGCGGCATGCACACCGTCTTCCAGCACGGCGTTATGGTCCACAATGGCACCGGCATTGATGATGCACCCTGCCCCCACTTTGGTTCCTGCGCCCACAAAGGCAAATGGCAGCACCACGGTCCCTGCCCCCAGGGCTGCGCTGCTGCATACTTCTGCCGCCGGGTGTTCAAACACTGGTGTCTGGTAGCCCGCAGCCACCAGCTTTTGCAGCCATTGCAGCCGCAGCTCATTGTTGCCAAGGCCCACAAAAGCCTCGGTGCAGCGTTCCCTGATGGTGGGATCCAGGTAATCTGCCAGTTTGCCCGCAGCGTCCGGTGCCTGATCATCCAGGTACAAAATACGGGAATAGCCGCCGGCTTCCGCCAGCATTTCTCCCAGCTGTGTGCCAAAGCCCCCCTTGCCAAGCACAAGGGCTGTGTGGAACAATTTCATTGCGATACCCCTTTCCCATCCTGCCTTATGGCAGTATTTTCTGGTATGGTTATTATAGCACAAAAATCCTTATCAAAAAAGTCATACTTCACCCCGTTTTTCTCCATCAACTTTGACAAAAAGCCCTATCTTATTTTAAACACAATAGGAAGTGCGCCAAAAAAAGTTTTGGCTCTTGCTTTTTTGCGCTGCACGCTTTACACTTTAATTACAGAGATTTTCCGTACGGGTGTTTTGTGTGTTATTCTGTACACAGCCCGCCGGGGGATCCAGCCATACATTAAAGGATGGAGGGCGACTTTGTGCATTACACGAATCTTTTCGGACCATTCCCGGTCGGTTTGCGCAGCTGTGTTCTTCATGCGGTGTATTATAAGCATAATAGCCTTGTATAAGCGCAGTGTACCCGTGTACACCGCGCTCTTATTTTTTGAAGGAGGATCTGTAACATGCCGAACCGTAAAAAGGTTGCCATCATCATGGGGTCTGACAGTGACTGGCCGGTTGTAAAAAGTGCCTGCGGGGTGCTGAAAGATTTCGATGTACCGTTTGAGGCGCACATTCTTTCCGCCCACCGTACGCCGGAAGCCGCCGCTGCCTTTGCCAAATCTGCCCGCGCCAATGGTTACGGTGTTATCCTGTGCGCTGCCGGTATGGCGGCCCACCTGGCAGGTGCCTTTGCCGCCAACACCACTTTGCCGGTGGTCGGCATCCCGATGAAGGGCGGTGCCATGGACGGTCTGGATGCTCTGCTTGCTACCGTGCAGATGCCTTCCGGCTTCCCGGTTGCCACGGTTGCCCTGAACGGTGCCAAGAACGCCGCTTACCTGGCCGTTGCCATCCTGGCTGTTGCCGATGATGAGCTTGCCGCTAAGCTGGATCAGTTCCGTGCCGACACCGCCGCCGCCATTGCCAAAAAGGACGCCGCCATCGCTGCCGAAGCCGCAGCTATGTAACTTCAAATCCCGGTTTATTTGCTGTTGTTTTATTCCTTTTTATAAAAAGGATTCCATAAATCAATTCATGAAAGAATATAAAGGAGCGCATTACAATGAACGTTGAAATTAAAGAACAGATGTACGAAGGCAAAGCTAAGCAGGTATTCGCAACTTCTGACCCCGAAATCGTTATGGTTCATTACAAGGACGATGCCACCGCCGGCGACGGCGAAAAGAAGGGCACCATCCGCGATAAGGGCATTGTCAACAACAAGCTGTCCAACGCTCTGATGCAGAAGCTGGAAAAAGAAGGCATCCCCACCCATTATGTTGAGGAGCTGAACGACCGCGATACCCTGGTCAAGAAAGTTCAGATCGTTCCTCTGGAAGTCATCATCCGCAATGTTGCCGCCGGCCACTTCAGCCTGCGCATGGGCGTGCCCGAGGGCAAGGTGTTCAAGACCCCCATCCTGGAGTACAGCTACAAGAACGACGACCTGCATGACCCGTTCATCAACCATTATTACGCCTTGGCCCTTGACCTTGCCACCCAGGAAGAGCTGGACACCATTGCCAAGTATGCCTTCAAGGTCAACGAAGTGCTGAAGAAGATCATGCTGGATGCCAACATCCGCCTGATCGACTTCAAACTGGAGTTTGGCCGCCTGTCTGACGGCACCATCATTTTGGCTGACGAGATCAGCCCGGATACCTGCCGCTTCTGGGATGCCACTACCGGTGCCCACCTGGATAAAGACCTGTTCCGCCGCAGCCTTGGCGGTGAGGCCGATGCCTACCAGGAAGTTATGAAGCGCCTGCTGGGCTGATTGAACCAAGCTTAGTCCAGCCAATGTTCAGGGTGTACTGGAACCGCCGTTCGCTCTTCCGGTGCACCCTGCCATCGTTTGAAACAGGAAACGGAGAACTGAATGAAGGAGCTTTGTCCCGCCGAAGCACTGCATGAAGAATGCGGCGTGTTCGGTATTTATGATTCCACCGGCAAAACCAACATGGTCAGCGCCGTGTACAGCGCGTTGTATGCCCTGCAGCACCGCGGCCAGGAAAGCTGCGGCATTGCCCTGAACGTGGACGGTGTGCTGACCGGCTACCGTGATCTTGGCCTGGTCAGCGAGGTATTTACCCCGCGCGTGCTGGCTGACCTGCCGCAGAATGCCAAGATGGCCACCGGCCATGTGCGCTATGCCACCAGCGGCCAGCGCACCCGCGCCAACGCCCAGCCCATGGTTCTGCACCACTGCAAGGGCACTATGGCCATCTGCCACAACGGCAACCTGACCAATGCCCCCCAGCTGCGCCACAAGCTGGAAATGAACGGTTCGATCTTCCACGGCACTTCGGACACCGAGGTCATCGGCTATCTGCTGACCCAGAACCGCCTGATCAGCCCGGATATTGAAACAGCTGTCTGCCGCACGATGGAGCAGATCGTGGGTGCTTACAGCCTGGTCATTATGACCCACACCAAACTGATCGCCGCGCGCGATCCTAATGGCTTCCGCCCTCTCTGCATTGGCCAGTTGCCGGATGGCTCCGGCTGGGCTTTTGCTTCGGAATCCTGTGCGCTGGATGCTGTAGGCGCCCGCTTTGTGCGCGATGTACTGCCCGGCGAGATCGTGGTGGCAGACTACACCGGCCTGCGCACCATCCGCACCCACTGCGGCACCGCGCCGCACACGATGTGCGTGTTTGAGTACATTTATTTTGCCCGCCCCGATTCCATCATCGAGGGCACCTGCGTGCATGACGCCCGCCTGCAGGCCGGGCGCTTTCTGGCACAGGAGCATCCGGTGGAAGCCGATGTCGTCATCGGTGCGCCGGATTCCGGCCTGGATGCCGCCCTTGGCTATGCGCAGGAAAGCGGTATTCCCTATGGCGTGGGCTTTATTAAAAACAAATATGTGGGCCGCACCTTCATCCAGGGCTCCCAGGCCCAGCGTGAAAGCAGTGTGCGCATCAAATTGAACGCAATTTCCTCCACCGTTGCGGGCAAGCGCGTTGTGCTTGTGGATGACTCCATCGTGCGCGGCACCACCAGCGCCCGCACCATCAAGCTGCTGCGCGACGCCGGTGCCAAGGAAGTACACTACTGCATTTCGGCCCCGCCGTTTGCCCACCCCTGCTATTTCGGCACCGACATCCCGGACGAAAAAGACCTGATTGCCACCGGCCATACGGTGGAGGAGATCCGCCAGATCGTGGGGGCCGATTCCCTGGGCTACCTGAGCATTGAACATGTGACCCAGCTGGCCATCCACAGCAAGTGCGGGTTCTGCACCGGCTGCTTTACCGGCCATTACCCGGTGCCCGCCCCCAACGAGACGATGGACATTGTATACGATAAACCCCTGAGCCAGTCCCAGACCAAAAAACGCCTGTAAGCTGATAAGGAGAGAAACATAATGGAAAAAAGCTATTCTGCAAGTTACGCTGCCGCTGGTGTGGATATTACCGCCGGTTACAAGGCAGTTGACCTGATGAAGCAGCACGTTGCCCGCACCATGAACGAGCACTGCATTGGCGGCCTGGGCGGCTTTGGCGGCCTGTTTGAGCTGGACTGCACCGATATGCCCCACCCCGTGCTGATTTCCGGCACGGACGGCGTTGGTACCAAGCTGCGCATTGCCCAGTACATGAACAAACATGACACCGTTGGCATTGATTGCGTTGCCATGTGCGTGAACGATGTCATCTGCGCCGGTGCCAAGCCGCTGGTGTTTCTGGATTACATCGCCTGCGGCAAAAACGTGCCGGAGCGCATTGCCGAGCTGGTTGCCGGTGTAGCCGAAGGCTGCGTGCAGGCTGGCTGTGCCCTGGTTGGCGGTGAGACCGCCGAGATGCCCGGTTTTTACCCGGAGGACGAGTACGACCTGGCCGGCTTTACCGTTGGCGCTGTGGACAAGAGCAAGATCCTGGACAATTCCACCATGCAGCCCGGCGATGTGATCATCGCCCTGCCTTCCACCGGCGTACACTCCAACGGGTTCTCCCTGGTGCGCAAGATCTTTGACCTGGAGAACAACCCCGATGTGCTGAAAAAGACCTTTGACGGCATGGACAAGACCCTGGGCGAAGCCCTGCTGGCCCCCACCAAGATTTATGTCAAGCCTGTGCTGGCCGTGATGAAGGAAGTTACCGTCAAGGGCGTTTCCCACATTACCGGCGGCGGCTTTTACGAGAACATTCCCCGCAGCCTGAAAGCCGGCTGCTGCGCTGTGATCAAGAAGAGCGATGTGCGCACCCCCGTGCTGTTTGATGTGCTGGCTAAAGAGGGCAACATTCCGGAGCGCGATATGTTCAACACCTTCAACATGGGCGTTGGTATGATTTTGACCGTGGCTGCCGAGGATGCCGACAAGGCCATTGAGATCCTGAAAGCCAACGGCGAGGATGCTTACCGCCTTGGTGTGATTGGCGAAGGCAGCGGGGTGCAGCTGGTATGATGAAGATTGCTGTGCTGGTTTCCGGCGGCGGCACCAACCTGCAGGCCATCCTGGAAAGCGAACGCCGCGGGGAGAACCCCAACGGTAAGGTTACCCTGGTGGTTGCCAGCAAACCTGGTGCGTATGCGTTGGAACGCGCTGCAAACTTCGGCGTGGAAACCGCCGTGGTGCGCCGCAAGGATTACGCCACCAGCGAGGAGTTTGACACTGCCCTGCTGCGTGTGCTGAAAGACCATGGCATTGAGCTGGTGGTTCTGGCAGGATTTTTGAGCGTGCTGGGCCCCAGCGTGATTGCCGCTTACCCCAACCGCATCCTGAACATCCACCCCAGCCTGATTCCCAGCTTTTGCGGCCCCGGCTACTATGGCCTGAAAGTGCATGAGGAAGCGCTGAAGCGCGGCGTGAAAGTGACCGGCGCTACCGTCCACTTTGTCAACGAAGTGTGTGACGGCGGGCCCATCCTGCTGCAAAAAGCCGTGGAAGTGCAGCCCGGTGATACCCCCGAAGTGCTGCAGAAGCGCGTGATGGTGGAAGCCGAATGGAAGTTGCTGCCCCAGGCCATTGCCATGGTGTGCAATGGCGAAGCCTGACCGAACAAGGAGGATTCCCGCATGAAAAAGAATCTTTATACTTATCTGGCCGGTAACGAATATCCCGGCCGCGGCATCTGCATCGGCCGTTCGCCGGACGGCACCAAGGCCATGATTGCTTACTGGATCATGGGCCGCAGCGCCAACAGCCGCAACCGCGTGTTTGACGCCATCCCCGGCGGCATCCGCACGGTAGCCGCAGACCCCGCCAAGCTGGAAGATCCCCACCTGATCATCTATAACCCGGTTCTGACCCTGAACGATACCACCATTGTGACCAACGGTGACCAGACGGATACCATTTACCGCTACATGCGGGATAACCTGTTCCCCGGTTACGGCTTTGAAGCAGCCCTTGCCACCCGCACTTTTGAGGACGATGCCCCCAACTTTACCCCCCGCATTTCCGGCGTTGTGGATATGCGTTGCGGCGGCTACAAGCTGAGCATCCTGAAAAGCTGCGATGGCAACCCCGCCAGCGTGCAGCGCCAGACCTTTGACTATCCGCAGCCCGTTGCAGGCGAAGGCCAGCTGATTACCACCTACCAGAAAAACGGCTCCCCCATCCCCAGCTTTGCCGGTGAGCCGCTGCGCGTGACACTGGACCAGAACGATGCCGACGAATTTGCCGGAAAGTTGTGGGAAGCCCTAAACGAAGATAATAAGGTCAGCCTGTTTGTGCGTGCCATCACGCTGGAAACCGGCGATTATGAAGATGTGATCCTGAACAAATACAACACGGTGGAGGGCTGAACTTATGAACGAATTCCAGCTGAAATACGGCACCAACCCCAACCAGAAGCCTGCCCGCATTTTTATGGCAGACGGTTCTGATCTTCCCGTTACCATTTTGAATGGCAAGCCGGGCTACATCAACTTTCTGGATGCGTTCAACAGCTACCAGCTGGTGCGCGACCTGAAAAAAGCCCTGGGCCAGCCTGCTGCTGCCAGCTTTAAGCATGTTTCCCCCGCCGGTGCCGCCATTGGCCTGCCACTGGACGAAACGCTGAGAAAGATGTATCATATTAGTGCAGAGGCTGAGCTTTCTCCCCTGGCCTGCGCTTATGCCCGCGCCCGCGGTGCGGACCGCATGTCCAGCTTTGGTGACTGGATCGCCCTGTCTGATGTGTGCGACCTTGCCACCGCAAAGCTGATCCAGCACGAAGTTTCGGACGGCATCATTGCCCCCGGCTATGACGCCGACGCCCTGGAAGTGCTGAAATCCAAAAAGAAAGGCAACTACAACATCGTTGCCATTGATCCGGATTATATCCCTGCTCCGCTGGAGCGCCGCACCGTATTCGGTGTCACCTTTGAGCAGGGCCGCCAGGATCTGGAGATCAGCGTGGATACCATGCTGCAAAACTTTGTAACCGAGAACAAGACGGTGACCGATGCCCAGAAGCGCGATCTGATCATGAGCCTGATCGTGCTGAAATACACCCAGTCCAACTCCGTCTGCTATGTGCAGGACGGCCAGACCATCGGTGTGGGCGCAGGCCAGCAAAGCCGCATCCACTGCACCCGCCTGGCAGGCCAGAAAGCCGACAACTGGCAGCTGCGCCATATGCCCAAGGTTCTGGACCTGCCGTTCCGCGAGGATATCTCCAAGCCCAACCGCGATAACGCGATTGATGTTTACATCGGCGATACCCCGGAGGATGTGATTGGGGATGACGTTTGGGCCGAAACCTTTACTGTGCAGCCTGCCCCGTTGACTGCCGAGGAAAAGAAAGCCTGGCTGAGCAAGGTAACGAATGTTGCCCTGGGCAGTGATGCATTCTTCCCCTTTGGGGACAACATTGAGCGCGCCCGCCGCAGCGGTGTGACCGCCATTGTGCAGCCGGGTGGCTCCATCCGCGATGATCAGGTTATTGCCACCTGCAACAAGTACGGCATTGCCATGGCGTTCTGTGGTATCCGGCTGTTCCACCACTAAGCAAAAACGAAGTTTTTGCTAAATAATAAATAATAAAGAATAATTAAGAATGAAGGTGTGCCGCAAGCGGCACGGTTTTGGATATTAGAGTTCTAATATTTTTTAAGCGGTGCGCAGCAACGCGGTCCACCTTCATTATTCTTTATTCATTATTCTTTTTTCATTTCAAGCTAAGGAGTTTGCCATGAAAATTCTGGTTGTTGGCGGCGGCGGGCGTGAACACGCCATTATCCGCGCGCTGAAAAAAAGCCCCGACTGCGGCGATATCTGGTGTGCCCCTGGCAACGGCGGCATTGGTTACGATGCCACCTGCAAAAACATCCCTGCAACGGATGTAGACGCCATGGTCGCCTTTGCCAAGGCAGAAGCCTTTGATTATGTTGTTGTTGCACAGGACGATCCCCTTGCCCTTGGCATGGTGGATGCTTTGGCCAAGGTGGGCATCCCTGCTTTTGGCCCGGATGCCGCTGCCGCCCGCATTGAAGCCAGCAAGGTGTTCAGCAAGGACCTGATGAAAAAATACGGCATTCCCACCGCCGGCTATGAAACCTTTGACGACCCCGCCAAGGTGATGGATTACATCCGCAGCAAGGGCAAGTACCCGGTTGTTATCAAGGCGGATGGCCTGGCACTGGGCAAAGGCGTGCTGATCTGCCAGAATGAGCAGGAAGCCGCCGATGGCGTAAAGGAAATCATGCTGGACAAAAAGTTCGGCGCTTCCGGCAACCATGTTGTGGTGGAAGAATTTTTGACCGGGCCGGAAGTCAGCGTGCTGTCCTTCTGTGATGGCAAAACCGTCAAGCCGATGGTTTCCAGCATGGACCACAAGCGCGCTTTGGACCATGACGAGGGCCTGAACACCGGCGGCATGGGCACCGTTGCCCCCAACCCCTGCTACACCCCCGCCATTGCCGCCGAGTGCATGGAGAAGATTTTCCTGCCTACGGTTGCCGCCATGCAGGCAGAGGGTTGTCCCTTTAAGGGTTGCCTGTACTTTGGCCTGATGCTGACCCCGGACGGCCCCAAGGTGATTGAATACAACTGCCGCTTTGGCGACCCCGAAACCCAGGTAGTACTGCCCCTGCTGGAAAGCGACCTGCTGACCGTGATGCAGGCCTGCACCAACGGCACGCTGGACAAGACCGAGGTCAAGTTCAGCGATGGCGCTGCCGCCTGTGTGGTGCTGGCTTCCGGCGGATACCCCGTTGCCTATGAAAAGGGCAAGGAGATCACCGGCCTGGAGAATGGCCAGGTGCCCGGTGCTGCCGATGTGACCGTGTACCATGCCGGTACCGCCATCAAGGATGGCAAGCTGGTTACCAACGGCGGCCGCGTGCTGGGTGTAACGGCAACCGCCGCCACCCTGCCCGAAGCCCTGAAAAAGGCTTACGCCGCTGCTGACTGCATCCATTTTGACAAACTGCACCGCCGCAGTGATATTGGTGCCCGTGCCCTTGCGGCAATGAAAGCACAGGAGGGTTAAACAAGAATGGTTTACCGCATTTATGTAGAAAAAAAGCCCGGCTTTGACGGCGAAGCCCAGGGCCTGAAGCATGAACTGGTTGAGCTGGTTGGCATTAAGGGCCTGAAAGCTCTGCGCCTGTTGAACCGCTATGATGTGGAAGGCATTGACCGCGACCTGTTTGAGAAAGCCATCCCCACCGTGTTCAGCGAACCGCCAGTCGATGTGACCTATACCGAGCTACCCACCGCCAAGACGGTGTTTGCTGTGGAGTATCTGCCCGGCCAGTTTGACCAGCGTGCAGATTCTGCTTCCGAGTGTATCCAGCTGCTGAGCCAGGGCGAGCGTCCGTCTGTACGCAGTGCCCGCATCTACCTGCTGGACGGCGAGCTGAGCGCAGAGGATCTGGAAGCCATCAAGAAGTACGTCATCAACCCGGTGGAAGCCCGCGAGGCCAGCCTGGACACCCGCGATACCCTGAAAATGGAATTTGCCGTGCCCACCGCTGTGGAAACCCTGAACGGCTTCTGCGCTTTGGATGACGCTGCGTTGGAGAATTTCCGCAATGAAAAGGGCCTGGCCATGGACCACGCCGACATTGTGTTCTGCCAGAACTACTTCAAATCTGAACAGCGCGACCCGACCATTACCGAAATCCGCCTGATCGATACCTACTGGTCTGACCACTGCCGTCACACCACCTTCGGCACCATCCTGAACGATGTCAAGATTGACGACGAAGTTGTGCAGGCTGCATTTGACCGTTACATGGCCCTGCGTGCCGAGACCGGCCGCGATAAAAAGAACCGCACCCTGATGGACCTGGCCACCATCGGCGCCAAGGCCCTGAAACAGCGCGGCATCCTGCAGAACCTGGACGAGAGCGAAGAGATCAATGCCTGCACCGTCAAAATCAAGTGCGATGTGGACGGCGAATTGCAGGATTGGCTGTTCCTCTTCAAGAACGAGACCCACAACCACCCCACCGAGATTGAGCCGTTCGGCGGCGCTGCTACCTGCATCGGCGGTGCCATCCGTGACCCGCTGTCCGGCCGCAGCTATGTTTACCAGGCCATGCGCGTGACCGGCGCAGGCGACCCGCTCAAGCCGGTTGCCGAAACCATGCCCGGCAAGCTGCCCCAGCGCAAGCTGGTTACCACTGCTGCTGCCGGTTATTCCAGCTATGGCAACCAGATTGGCCTTGCCACCGGCCAGGTTGCTGAACTGTACCACCCCGGCTATGTGGCAAAGCGTATGGAGATCGGCGCTGTTGTGGGTGCTACCCCGGCCAGCCATGTCCGCCGCGAAGAGCCCCAGCCCGGCGATGTGATCATCCTGCTGGGCGGCCGCACCGGCCGTGACGGCATTGGCGGCGCTACCGGCTCCAGCAAGGCCCACAAGCTGACCAGCCTGGAAACCTGCGGTGCCGAGGTGCAGAAGGGCAACGCCCCCATTGAGCGTAAGCTGCAGCGCCTGTTCCGCCGCGAGGACGCCTGCTGCATGATCAAGCGCTGCAACGACTTTGGCGCAGGCGGCGTTTCCGTTGCCATCGGCGAGCTGGCCGACGGCCTGAACATTGACCTGAACAAAGTTACCAAGAAGTACGAGGGCCTGGACGGCACCGAGCTGGCTATCAGCGAAAGCCAGGAGCGCATGGCTGTTGCCGTTGCCGCTGAGGATGCCGAAAAGTTCATTGCCCTTGCCAATGAGGAAAACCTGGAAGCCACCGTGGTTGCTACCGTTACCGAGGAAAAGCGGATGCGCGAGAACTGGAACGGCGTTGCCATCGTGGACCTTTCCCGCGAGTTCCTGAACTCCAACGGTGCCGAGCGCCATGCCGATGTGCATGTTCTGCCCGGCACGGTATGGCAGCCCCAGTGGGCCGGTTCCACCTTTGCCGAAAAGCTGGAAAACCTGGTTGGCGACCTGAACGTTTGCAGCCAGAAAGGCCTGGGCGAGCGGTTTGACTCCACCATCGGCGCTTCCACCGTGCTGATGCCTTACGGCGGTAAATACCAGCTGACCCCCACCATGGCCATGGCTGCCAAACTGCCGGTGGATGGCGAAACCACCACCTGCTCCGGCATGGCCTGGGGCTTTAACCCCTATCTGACTGAAGCGGACCCCTACCGCGGCGCTTACATGGCCGTTGTGGAAAGCGTGACCAAACTGGTTTGCGCCGGTTTCCGCCACAAGGATATGTACCTGACTTTCCAGGAATATTTTGAGCACCTGAACACTGCCCCCGAACGCTGGGGCAAGCCGCTGGCCGCCCTGCTTGGCGCGCTGGATGCCCAGATGGGCCTTGGCATTGCTTCCATCGGCGGCAAGGACAGTATGTCCGGCAGCTTTGAAGGCCTGGATGTTCCCCCCACGCTGGTCAGCTTTGCCACCGCCATTGGCAACACCGCCAACGTCATGAGCCCTGAGTTCAAGAAAGCCAACAGCTCTGTTGTCATCCTGAAGCCGCAGTACAAGGACGGCATGCCGGAGATCGGCAGTCTGCTTTCCATCTACAAGATCGTGGAGCAGATGATCGACGAAGGCAAGGTGCTGGCCGCAGCAACGCCGGGTTACGGCGGCGTTGCCGAAGCACTGTTCAAGATGTGCGTCGGCAACCACGTGGGCCTGTCCCTGAGCCGCGATATCAACCTGGACGACCTGTTCAAGCCCTGCTATGGCGCAGTTATTCTGGAGCTTCTGGATGCTTCTGCCGGTGAATTTCTCGGTTCCACCACCGTGGATTACGTCATCAACTCCAACGGCGAAAACATCGACCTGCAGCACCTGCAGGATGTATGGGAAGCAAAGCTGCAGCCTGTCTTCCCCTACCTCAAGGCTGGCGAGGAAGTTAAATCCCTGGAATACAAGGTCAACTGCTTCCAGCGCGTTGCCCCGGCTGTGCGCCTGGCCACCCCGCGCGTTATCATCCCTGTGTTCCCCGGCACCAACTGCGAATACGACACTGCACGCGCATTCCGCCGCGCCGGTGGCGACCCGCACATTCTGGTGTTGAAGAACCTGACCCCCGCCGACGTTGCCGCCAGCTGCGAAGCCCTGGTGAAAGAGCTTGACCAGAGCCAGATTCTGATGCTGCCGGGCGGTTTTTCCGGCGGCGATGAGCCGGACGGCTCCGCCAAGTTCATTGCGGCGTTCTTCCGCAACCCCGCTGTGGCCGATGCCGTCAACCGTCTGCTGAACCAGCGTGACGGCCTGGCACTTGGCATCTGCAACGGCTTCCAGGCATTGATTAAGCTGGGCCTTGTGCCTTATGGCGAGATCCGCCCGATTACCGAGAACGACCCGACCCTGACCTTTAACACCATCCACCGCCACCAGAGCATGCTGGTGCGTACCCGCGTAGCTTCCAACAAGAGCCCCTGGCTGAGCGAATGCAATGTGGATGATGAACACCTGATCGCCATCAGCCACGGCGAAGGCCGTTTTGTCTGCAATGACGGCCTGCTGCAGCAGCTGATCAACAACGGCCAGGTTGCCACCCAGTATGTTGACCTGAACTGCGTGCCCACCATGGATATGCGCTACAACCCCAACGGGTCTGTGCTGGCCATTGAGGGCATTACCAGCCCGGACGGCCGCGTGTTCGGCAAGATGGGCCATTCTGAGCGCAGCGGCGACAGCCTGTACAAAAACGTTACCGGCGACAAGTACCAGCCGATTTTTGAAGGCGGCGTGAACTACTTCAAACTGTAAGACATGCTGTAAGAAAGGAAACCCGACCAATGGCACATGATCGTTATATTTCTCCGTTTTCCACCCGTTATGCTTCCGATGAGATGCAGTATACTTTCTCGGACGATAACAAGTTCCGCACCTGGCGCAGGCTGTGGATTGCGCTGGCCAAGGCTGAGCAGAAGCAGGGCCTGGACATTACCGATGAACAGATTGCCGAGCTGGAAGCCCACAAGGATGACATCAATTACGAGGAAGCCGTTGCCCGCGAAAAGCTGGTGCGCCACGATGTCATGAGCCATGTTTACGCTTACGGCCTGCAGTGCCCCAAGGCAAAGGGTATCATCCACCTGGGTGCTACCAGCTGCTATGTTGGCGATAACACCGATGTTATCATCATGCGCGAAGGCCTGCAGCTGGTGCGCAAAAAGCTGATCGGCGTGCTGGCCAACCTGGCCGATTTTGCCGAGCAGTACAAGGATATGCCCTGCCTGGCTTACACCCACTGCCAGCCCGCCCAGCTGACCACCGTTGGCAAGCGCGCTACCCTGTGGATGAACGAGTTCTACATGGACCTGCAGGAGATTGACCACCAGATCAGCCAGCTGGCCCTGCGCGGCGTTAAGGGTACCACCGGCACCCAGGCCAGTTTTATTGAGCTGTTCAACGGCGATTCTGCCAAGGTCAAGGCAGTGGAAGCCGATGTGTGCGCCCAGATGGGCTTTGACAAGGTTGTGCCCGTCTGCGGCCAGACCTACAGCCGCAAGGTGGACTACAATGTGCTTTCCGCCATTGCCGGTCTTGCCCAGAGCGCCATGAAGATGGCCACCGACATCCGCCTGCTGGCCAACTTTAAGGAGATGGAGGAGCCGTTTGAAAAGAACCAGATCGGTTCTTCCGCCATGCCGTACAAGCGCAACCCCATGCGCTGCGAACGCATCTGCGCGCTTTCCCGCTACCTGATGGTGGATGTGCTGAACCCCGCCATCACCGCCGGCACCCAGTGGTTTGAGCGCACGCTGGACGATTCCGCCAACAAGCGCATCGCCATGGCTGAGGGCTTTTTGGCCGCTGATGCCATCCTGAACATTCTGCTGAATGTTTCGGACGGGCTGGTGGTTTACCCCAAGGTTGTCCGCAGCCGCGTGATGGCTGAGCTGCCGTTCATGGCCAGCGAGAACATCATGATGAAAGCCGTCAAGAAAGGCGGCGACCGCCAGGAGCTGCACGAGCGCCTGCGCGAGCACGCCGTGGCCGCTGCCGCTGTGGTCAAGCAGGAGGGCAAGCCCAATGATATGATTGCCCGCGTGGAAGCTGACCCTGCATTCGGTCTGACCCGCGAGGAGATCGAGGCCGAGCTGAGCCCCGAAGATTTCACCGGCCGCGCCCCGCAGCAGGTGGAAGAGTTCCTGGCCGAAGTTATCCGTCCCGTGCTGGACGCCAACAAAGAGGATCTTGGCCAGCATGTGGAGCTGAATGTTTGATTTATTTGGGCTTGAGGAATTATAAGATTACGATAGCATCCTGATTGGATGAATAAGCAAAAGGCTGCTTCTTCGGTTGAAGGAGCAGCCTTTTTGAGTTTTAGGGGGATTATATTCCATCATACATCACGGCGGGATGAGGGCATCCCGCCCTACCGCACCGTAAATGATGACTTTATTATCATACTTCAAATCTCCCCCGCCGCCACATCGTCGGATTCTATGCATTGGGCAAGAGCGGTCTCATAGGGGATATCCCGCTGGATCATGGTCACATCATAGGTGGCAAAATGGTAGCCGTTTGCTTCGCAGGCGGCTTTTATTTTTTGCAGGGCGGGCTGCAAATCTGCCTGCTGGGGCTGCGATGTGATTTGAATCGTGACCGCCAGCTTGGCCGGTACATGCTGCAGAATCTCCTTTTTAAACGGGGCGTCCAATGGCAGCCACTGCTGGTATTCCATGCCCAGATCAGAGATATTTTTCCCTGATTCATACGGCAGAATCACCATCACGCATTGCTGCGCTTCATCGTATGGAATGTCATATTCCAGCAGGGCATCGACCAGGGCCGGTGCCAGGTCAGCCCGCGCTTCCTCGTTCATGCGCCATGCGGTGTTGAGCCGGGCATCCACATACTGGGTGTGGTCAACGGTATGGGTATCGCTGGTAAAGAGCCAGAAACTCGTTTCCACATAGAACCGGGTATCCCGGCTTTGCTGGGATTGTACGCTTACTGTATAGCAGAATCCCCGCATCGAACCTGCGTTTTCTGCCGTAAAAGTCTGGTCCGGGTAAAGTTTTTCCGCAAACTGTATGGCCCGGTGCATGGCCCAGCGCTCGCTGATGGGGTCGCCGTTGATGCAGTCAAAGGCCAGCAGCACCAAAGCAATCAGCACCGCCGCCAGAATGCCTGCCATTTTCCGCTTACTTTTCACTTTCATGTTTTTTCTCTCCTTTCCCGCTGGCATAGTTCAGCAGCCAGCCAATCAGGCAGCCAACGCCGCACAGCCCCAGCATAAAAACGCTGTACACAATTAGGGTGACCGGGTATTCCATCAGGGTGGCCCCATACTGCCAATAACGCACGAAGGTCCGCAGCAGCGCGCAAAGGGCAATGCCCTCCCCCACTGCCATCAGCAGCTTCCACATCTGGGGGTCCTGATACACGGCCGCAGCACACACAAACGGGAAAATCAGGATGATCCAGTTGGAATGTTCGCCGTAACTTGTCAGCACCCCAAAGCCCATGCCCAGCGCTGCAAACATCAGCAGGCCGGTATTGTATTTGTGGCGGATCTTTTGCAGCAGGCGGGCATCATCGGGTGCGGGCAGGCTTTGTGGCAGGGCCTGCCCGCCGCCCGCCTGCCACAGGGTGCGGCATTCCGGGCAGGTTTGCAGGTGGGCTTTTACCAGCGCTTCACTTTCCGGGCTGGCAACGCCATCCTGCACCAGCGGGATCAAATCCCGGCAGACCGCGCAGGGAATTTCGGTTTCTGCTTTTCCCTGTTCTGCTTGCCGGTTTGTTTTTTTTTCTTGCGTCATTCGTCGTATCCCTCCTTTTGCAGGGTTGCTTTCAGCCAGGCGCGGGTACGGTGCTCCACCACCCGCGCGGATGCTTCTGTTATTTGCAGTTTTTGGGCAATTTCCTGGTACGAATACCCCTGCGCCCGCAGGTATACCACGCTGCGGGTGCGCTCGTCCTTTTGTTGCAGCAAAGCCTGCACGCGGCGCAGCTTTTGGCGGGCGGCGGTGGTTTCGGTCAGGGCATCATCGGTTATGTAGCGTTCCATCAAATCGTCCAGGCTGACGGACTGGTGCCGCCTGCGCAGGCTTTCCAGCCAGATATTGCGTGCAATGCCAAACAGCCAGGTTTTTACCTCGCACTCTCCGCGGAAAGTGGGCAGCCGCTTGATGACCCGCACAAAGGTTTCGCTCAACAGGTCTTCCGCCTGCACAGGGTCGTGGGTCAAAAAGCAGAGGTAGCGGTACAGATCCATCCGGTAGCGCTGGTACAGTTCCTCTAGCTCCGGCAGTTTCATGCTTTGGCCCACCTCCTTTCGCTTTGTTCAGGCGCCTTACATGATATTGGTGGCTGCGGCCGCCGTTTTGTTACAGGCAGCGATAAAAAAATCCTGCCGCACCGCTTGGAAACGGCATCGGCAGGATCGGTTGTTCTTTTATTCCTGGCTTTGGGTGTCATCCTGGGGCGCATCGGCAGTCAGGTCTGCACCATCTGCCGCTGCATCAGCGGCAGCATCCGTGGTATCCTCTGCCGGGGGTTCCGGGGTCGGCTCCGGGGTGGCCACAGGGTTTTCCGCCGGCAAAAAGCGCGGCTGAATGGTGCCGTCCGTCTGCTGGTCCGAAACATCCAGCGTACCGCGGTCACTGCTTGCCAGGCCATCGCCACCGGTATCCAGAATGATATAGGCGGCAAACCGGATCTTGTAATCCAGATTGTTTGCCGTGCCCAGCTGGACCGACACACGGCCCTGATACAAAAAGCTCAGCTCGGTCATGTTCTGCATGGTCAGCACCGTGGTGCCATCCAGCAGGCCATACTGGTCCAGTTCGCCCAGCAGTTCGTTCAGCACCTCGTTGGGGGTCTCCTGTGCCGTATCGGCTTCGTCTGCATTTTCCGGCGTTGCGGTGCCGCTTGGCATGGCCGTTGCCAGGGCGGTCGGCTCGCTGGGGGCATCCAGTGTCAGGAAGCTGCCCGGCGTGGTGGCCGCGCCCTCTGGCAGCAGGGCATCCAGCTGCACCAGATTATCCGGCTCTGCCGGCTCCACACGCAGCACTTTCAGCTGTTCGCTCAGCACCAGCCAGCTGCCGGAATACTCCATCTTAAAGCGTTCCACCGCAGGCTGCACCCGGATGATCACGGTGCCGGGGGCCTGGCGGGTGACGACTGCCACATCCAGGTACGGCATCTGCGCCAACAGCTGGTCAGATTTTTCTTTGGTGGAAAAACCGTACAGGTTATCCCCCACCTGAATGCCGGTTGCATCGATCAGCTGTTGTTCGGTATAAATGCCGGTATTGGCGGGGGTGGTGCGGTCCGCATTTTCCACCCGGAAATCCGTCACCTTGAACAACAGGTTGATGGAAAGCACAATGCCGACCACCAGCACTGCCAAAACGCACAGCACCCCGATGATGGCCTTGCGGCGGCGGATTCGCAGCTGTTCTGCGCGGGTAACGCGGCGCTGCACCTGTGGCGCGCTGGAACGGTACCCCGGCTTTTGGGGGTTCTGTTGGGGGCGGGGGCGCTTTTGCTGCTGTTTGGGCGGCTGGCGCTCGGGCTGTTTTGCGGGACGCTGGCCGCTGCCCTTTGGCCGCTGCTGGCTGCCCGCCGGGCGGCTGCTGCGCTGCGGCGGGGCGCTTTTGGTGTTGCGATGGCTGGGCTGACCCTTGCGGGGAGGTACACTTTTTTTCTGGTTTCGGCTGCGCTGATTGCGGTCCATGGGGTGTACCTCCTTTCTGTGTTTCAGCTTTTATTTGCTGCCGGTTTGTTCCGGCAGGTTACTTTCCGTTCACCAGTTCCAGCAGCTTTGCGGTGATCAGTTCCAGGCTCTTGGGGTTGCCCAGGGTCTTGGCGGCGGTGCCCATGGCCGTCAGTTTGCCGGGCTCTGCCAACAGGGCATGCACGGTTTCGATCAGCTTGACACCGGTCAGGTCTTTTTCTTCAATCACAATGGCGGCACCGGCGTTTTGCAGCTCCAGTGCATTGTAATACTGGTGGTTTTCGGCCACATTGGGGCTAGGGATCAGGATGGACGCGCGGCCCATGGCTTCCAGCTCCGCCAGCGTCAGCGCACCGGAGCGGGAAATAACAAGGTCCGCCGCGGCCAGCAGATCCGGCATATTATCAATGTATTCTTTTACCACAAGGTTGGCACCGGGGGCAAAGTGGTTCTTGGCTTCCAGGTCCTCAAACAGCTTTACGCCGCGGCTGCCGGTGGCGTGCAGGTGCAGCACGGGCAGATCGTTTGCCTGCTCCCACGCGCACAGCTCTGCCACAACCTCGTTGATACGGCGGGCCCCCAAAGAGCCGCCGAAGCTCAAAATCACGGTGCGGTCCCCCGCGTGCACAGCAGCACGGGCGGCGGCGCGGTCACGGTTCAAAATTTCCGGGCGGACAGGGTTGCCAACCACAAGGGTTTTCTCCGGCGCGCCAAGCTTTTCCACCGCAGCGGCGGAAGCGGCAAACACCACGTCCACATCCTTGGCCAGCAGCTTGTTGGTCACACCGGGGAATGCGTTCTGCTCATGGATGGCGGTCTTGATGCCCTTTTTGGCGGCGGCGCGCACCACCGGGCCGCTGACATAACCGCCGCAGCCGATGACCAGATCGGGCCGGACCTCTTTCAGGATAGCCGCCGTGCGCGGGCCGGACAGGGCCAGGTGGTAGAGCGCTACCACGTTGCGGCCTACGTTTTTCAGGGTTGGCTTGCGCTGGAAACCGTTGATCTCAATATGGTGGAACGGGTACCCTGCCTTGGTTACAAGGCCGTACTCCATACCCTCTTTCCGCCCGGCAAAGTGGATCTCGGCCGCGGGGTCCGCCGCCTTTAAGGCTCCGGCAATGGCAAGCGCCGGGTTGATATGGCCGGCTGTGCCGCCGGCAGCAATCAAAACACGCATAATGGTTCCTCTTTTCTCCGTAAAATCGAACGTTTATGTTATGGCAATACCGCATAATTCTAAGTGCCGATACGGCGAGCGAGGTGCGGCAGCTGCTAAGCCAAAAGCGCAGATAATACTTTGTGTATTATCGAGTATTTTGGCAACGCAGATGCCGTGCCGCAGCCGCCGGAGCGGTGCTTAAGCCGTAAGGCGGGAATTGTGCGGTATTGCCGTATATCTGAAACCAAAGAGAACAATGCTTTCCGCAGGCATGCGGGAATTCTCAGTTGCTGTGCAGGGCTTTGTGGGTGCGGCGCTGCGGGTTCATCCGGCGGGCAAGTTCTTCATGCGAGCGCTTGCTGCGCGCAGCGTTTTGCGCGTTGCCCGCCCGCGATATGCTTAGTATAATGCCCATCTCACACAATAGAATCAGCAAGCTGGTACCACCGGAGGAAAAAAACGGCAGGCTGATGCCGGTATTTGGGGCCACATTGGTGACCACCGCAATGTGGATCATGGTCTGCCAGGCAATTTGCGACATAATGCCAATACCCAGCATCGTACCAAAATAATCCGGCGAGTTCAGGGCGATGATAACGCCCTGAATGATCAGTGCGGCAAAAAGACCCATACAGATCACCGCGCCGATAAAGCCCAGCTCTTCGCACAGAACGGAAAAGATAAAGTCGTTGCTGGCTTCCGGCAGCCAGAGGTGCTTTTGGCGGCTGTTGCCAATGCCCAGGCCGGTCAGCCCGCCGGACGCAATGGAATACAGGCTCTGCTGGGTCTGGTACAAAATATCGCCCTCGTCACCGTTCCATGCGCCGAGGCGCTGCTGAACATAGTTATTCTGTCCGGTCAGCATTTTGTAAATCACAAACGCAGCCGCGCCTGCCGCCGGGATGCACCAGAACCGGCCCACACCGCCACACAAAATCATACTGCCCGCAATCAGCAGGATCAGCATGATAGCAGAGTTATGGGGTTCTTTGTACAGCAGAACCACCACCGGCAGCAGCGGCAGCACGGGCAGCACAATGCCGTAAAGCAGTGTTCCCCGTTTTTCATAATACCGGTCCGCAAAGCAGGCAAGACCCAATATAGCCGAAAACTTTGCCAGCTCCGAAGGCTGCAGGGTTGTGCCAAACATATACACCCAGCGGTAACAGCCGTTGTACGGCTCACTGAACAGGGCCCACACCAAAAGCAGCAGCGTTAAAATGTATAAGTACCAGTTCATGTGGCGCAGGCTGCGGTAGTTGATGTTGGAAATCAGATACATCAGCACCAGCCCCACCACCGCCAGAATTACCTGCGGGCGGATAAAGTGGTAAATATCCCCTTTGAAGCGGTAATACCCGGTGGAATAACTGGCGGAGAACAGCATGATCAGCCCATAAGTCAACACAAGGATCAACGTGCCGACAAGGCCATAGGAAAGTTTGCCGCGTTCCTCTTTTTTGAACGCGATTTCCTTAAAAAACCTGCCAATGTTGCCAAAGGCCAAATCGAAAAGCTGGGCAAGCGTCATTTGCGGCACAGCCTCCTTTCTGATATTTTATGCCATGTAAACGTACATCAGGCCCAGCACCACGCCGATAATGGCGATCAGGCTGAAGAAAAAGTCGATCTTGACTTCTTTCCAGCCGCGCATCTCGAATGCGTGGTGGATCGGTGTCATGCGGAAAATGCGCTTGCCGTGGGTCAGCTTGAAGTAAACGCGCTGGATCACAACGGTCATGGCGTCCCAGATATACACAATGCCAAAGAAGAACACCAGCTCCGGCCGGCCCATAATAAAGGCAAGGGCCGTTACCATACCGCCCAGGAACATGCTGCCGGTATCGCCCATGAACACTTTGGCCGGGTAGAAGTTCCACACCAGGAAGCCCGCTGCCGCAGCAGCCGTTGCCGCCGCCAGAACGGCCACATGATAAAAGCTGAGCATGCTGGCAGCCAGCAGGTAGCCCAGCATGGAAACAAAGGTCACACAGGAGCACAGGCCGTCCAGACCATCCGTCAGGTTGACGGCATTGACCAAAAAGATGATGCCGAAGAACGCAATGGGGTAATACACCCAGCCCAGATCTACCGCACCGATAAAGGGCAGCATAATGATGGTGGTCAGCAGGCCCTGCATGTGCAGCCCCACCAGGAAGCCGCCGGTAACAATGAACTGCATGATAAGCTTTTGCCAGGCAAGCAGGCCCAGGTTGCGGTGCTTGACGACCTTGATATAGTCATCCAGAAAACCGATAAAGCCGGAACCAAACGCCAGGAACAGCGCCAGCAAGGCGGCGCGTACCTGCACAATGCCCAAAAGGTCCTGTGCATAGCGGTAGAACCCGGCATACACCAGGCCGCAGGCCACCAGAATGCCAAAGATGAAGCACAGGCCGCCCATGGTGGGTGTGCCCTGTTTTTTGTTATGCCAGGTCGGGCCGGATTCCCGGATGGTCTGGCCGAAGTGCAGCTTGTGCAGTGCCGGAATTACAAAACAGCCTGAAAGTGCCGTAACGGCAAACGCACCGATTGCCGCGGCAACCAGCATCCAAGAAACGATCATTCCCATGTGATATTCCCCCAAAATATGCAATTATGCGTTTGGCAGCGCCGCGTAAAGCTGCTTTAATACATCATCCAGCTTCATGGCGTGGCTGGCTTTTGCCAGCACAACATCGCCGGGGCGGACGTTCTGCCGTAGATATTCTACTACTTCCTCCGCCGCTTGGCAATGGATGGTTTGCAGCCCTTTCTGCCGGGCTGCTTCGGCCATGGCTGCGCTCAACGGGCCGTAAGCCACCAGCAGGTCGGCGGCATCGGCAGCCCATTTGCCGGTCTGGCGGTGGCCGGGTTCACTGGCAGCGCCAAGTTCCAGCATATCGCCCAGCACGGCAATGCGGCGGCCGCCGGGGCCGGGCTGGCGGTCATGCAGAATCTGCAAGGCTGCTTTCATGCTGTCCGGGCTGGCGTTATAGCAATCCTCAATAAAGGTCACACCGCCGTGCTGCACAATGTTCTGGCGCATACCGGTGGTCTGATAGCTGGCCAGCGCACGGGCGGCGCGGGCACGCTCCAGCCCCAAGCGGGTGGCTGCAGTGTAAGCAGCAAGGGCATCATACACGGTATGAACGCCTGCCGTGGGGATGGTTACACTGAACTCATAGGTTTCACCGTCCACGTTATCCACCAGGGTAAAGCCGGTACCCTCCCCTACGGTATGAATATTGATGGCGCGCACATCGGCGGAGCTGGAGCGGATGCCGAACCACACCGGGCGCAGGCGGCCGGGGATCTGCGCGGTGGGCAGCAGGTCATCGTCCGCGTTCAGCACCAGCGGGGCGCCGTCCGGCAGGCCCTGGCAGATTTCCATCTTTGCCTTCAATATATTCTCCCGCGTGCCCAGATTTTCCAGGTGGGAAACGCCGATCATCGTAATGATACCGGCAGACGGCCGCGCTGCGCGCACCAGGCGGGCAATCTCGCCCAGGTGGCTCATGCCCATTTCCACCACAGCATACTGGGTGGTATCCTCCAGGCGGAACAGCGTGTTGGGCAGGCCGATCTCATTGTTCTGGTTGCCCTCTGTTTTTAAGGTATTGCCAAAAGCCGAAAGAACCGCATAGCAGAACTCTTTGGTGGTGGTTTTGCCCACGCTGCCGGTCACACCGATCATCAGCGGGCTGAACAGCGTGCGGTAGTTGGATGCCATACGGATCATGGCAAGGTAGCTGGATTCACAGATGACAAGGTGATCCTCCGGCACGCCCTCCACGGGATGGTTGGCGATCACATACTCGGCCCCGGCCTGGTACGCCTTGGCGGCATAGTCGTGGCCGTCCACACGCTCGCCGGGGAAGCAGACAAAAATGCAGCCCGGCTGCACCTTGCGGGAGTCCGTTACAACGGCGGTGATGGGCACCGGGCGGGCCAGTGCCAGCCCGGCCAGAAGTTCGTTCGCGTTCATGGGTTTCATGGGAACACGCTCCTTTTGGTTGGTTTAGTTGCGGCATGTTTCAGTTTGCTGTGGGGTCCCCCTGCCGTGGCCGGGGTTATTGCTGCTCGGCATCGCTGCCGGTATCATCCTGGGTCGTGCTATCCTGATCGTTTTCACCGGCGGCGTCCTGGGGCGTATCGTCCTGGGCGGCATCGTCCTGCGGGGTATCTGCATCCTGCTGGGCATCGCTGCTGCCGTCGGGTCCCGTGGTCAGGGTAACGACTGTGCCGTAGGGCACCACACTCCCAACCTCAATATCCTGGCTGACAACACGGTCCGATGCACTGCCCGAAATTGCCACATTGATGCCGGAAGCCTTGAGCATCTGTGCGGCAAAGGTTCCGGTTTTGCCGGTGGCATCCGGCACGGTGGTGGTGGCGTCGGTGGTGGACTGGGTATACAGGTAAACCGTGGAGCCTGCGGGCACCACGGTGCCGCCTGCGGGGTACTGATACACAACATCGCCGTCGCTGGTATCCACAAACCGGTGGGAAAGCCCGGCGGCGTTCATCTTGACCTGGGCGGAAGTCCAGCAGGTGCCAATGGCATTTGGCACTTCCACACTGCCGTTGCTATCATAAGAAGCATCCCGTTCAATGCCAAGATACGGCGCGATCTGGCTGATGATGTTGCCGGTAACGGGGGCCACAATCTGGGAAGCGTAGTCAAAGATCCAGCGCGGGTCATCCATCATGACCAGCACCAGAATTTCCGGGTCGTCCGCCGGAAGGATGGCGGCAAAGCTGATGGCCTTGCGGTAGTCGCCGTCCGGGCGGTACTTGTAAGCGCCTTTCCAGTCCAGCTGTTCTGCCGTACCGGATTTGCCGCCGATGCGGTAGCCCGCCACATAAGCGCTGGCACAACCGTGATAGTCCAGGTCATTGCTGGTACCGGTGTGACCCACGTTGTTTTCCATCATGGCGCGGATCTGCTCACTGACTTCCTCGCTGACGACCTGGCGCTTAATATCGGTTTCAGCCTGCCATACCACGTTGCCGGTGTCGTCCGTCATATTATCCACCACATAGGGGGTCATCAGGTAGCCGCCGTTCACGGTGGAAGCCACGGCGGCTGCCATCTGGATCAGGGTCAGCTTTTGGGACTGGCCGAACGCGGTGGAGTACAGGTCCGTTTCCACCTGCTCCATCTCCTGCTGGGTTTTGGAGATGCCCTTTGCCTCATACGGCAGGTCAATGCCAGTGGTCTGGGTCAGGCCAAACGCCTGGTAGTAGTTATAAAAGAATTCGGCGCTCATTTTTTCCGCCACCTGGATAAAGTACAGGTTGCAGCTGTGGTTCAGCGCCCCGGCCATATCCAGCCAGCCGTGAGCGTTGCCCTCGGCGCAGCGGTAGCTGTGTTCCCACTCGGTATTGGGGAATACTGTCAGGTCGCCGCCGCAGTAAAACTGCTGGTCCGCCCCCATCAGGCCGGAATCCAGCGCCGCAGCGGCCGTCATGAGCTTAAAGACTGAGCCGGGGTAATACAATTCCGTCACGGCTTTGTTCTTCCACTCGGCCTCACGGATCATGCCCTGCAGCTGGCTTTTTTCGCTGGGAACGTCGATTTTGTTGCCTTCTTCGTCGGTGCTTTTTGTTCCGTTGGGGTTCACAACGCCGTCCGCAATGATATCAGCTACGGCGTCCTGCCCCAAACGGCTTTGCAGGACGGAAATATCGTCCTCCGTCAGCGCCGTTCCGGCATTATCCAGGATAGCCTGCAATTTGGGTTCGGTGATATTATACGGATCGTTGGGGTCAAACTGCGGCGCCGTTGCCATACCCAGCACCGCGCCGGTGTTCACATTCATCACAATGGCGCTGGCACGGTTCTGCACATCATAGTCATCAATCGCGTTGGAAAGCTCGGTTTCCAGCACGGTCTGGATGGTATCGTCAATGGTCAGGTTCAGGTTATAGCCGTTGATAGCCGCGTGGGTATCGCTTTCCTCGTTAGCCAGTTCATAGCCCCATGCGTTCTCACTGCTGATGCTGCGCCCCGGTGTACCGACCAGTTTCTCATCATACGATTTTTCCAGGCCGTACATGCCGTTGCCGCTGTCATCACAAAAGCCCAAGACCGAGGAAAGGTACATTCCGTTAGGGTATTCCCGCGTGGAGGAGGATTCCTTGTACATGGAAAGCACCGTTTCGTACTTGGCATCCGGATCCCCCTCCGCCTTGCCGTTGGTAATGCGTTTGGTGTTGGCATAGTCAATAATGGATTGCGCCGTTACCATATCAATGTCCTTGGCAATCACGCGGTACTGGCTGTTCGTTTTGCTCAGCTGCTCCTGAATTTTTTCCGCGCTGACGCTCCCGTTCAGCAATTCGCTGATTTTCTGGCTGGCTTCCGCTACATAATCCTGGTTGCACTTGGACGGGTTGGCAATAATGTTCCACACCACACTGCTTTTGGCCAGCAGTTTGCCGTTAGCGGAATAAATAGAGCCGCGCGTGGCAGGGATCTGGGTATCGGAAAGCTGCTGTTCCGCCGCCTGAACACGGTACTGCTCAGCATCCCGGATCTGCAGGGTATACAGCTTATAAATCAGAACGCCGCACCCCGCAGCGATAAAGCCGATCACCAGCAGCAAAACCATGATGCGTCCGTTCAGCGTAAGCGCATGATTCTGCCCCGGCTCCGGGCTGCGGCGGTTGTGATGACGCGTGGATTGATTCTTGTTGTCGGGTTGCTTTGGCATAGGTTCATTCCTTTACAGAAAAGACTGTTTGCACGAATACGCGCCCGCCCATGATGGCAAAAAAAGCGTGCTCCTGTTGGGATGCACGCTTTGGCGCAATGTAAGGGCAGCACCGCATGATTCCCACCTGACGGCTTGGGCACCCAAAGTTATGCGGTATTGCCTTGACCGGATCGGTTACGGGTCAAAACTGCCAAGCAGACTGAGCGCTGCGGTTTTGATACCGGCAAAAAACTTGTCTGCTGTGCCGGCTGCGCGTTCGATCACGCTTTCATCCTCCAGCCGGACATACGTCACCTGGCTGGGGTCCATTTTAACCAGCCCCAGCCGATCCTCCGCTTCCTGCTGGACGCTGGTGCTGTTGGTGATCTGATCCATGGTGGTGGACAGATAGTCGTTATAGCTCTGGGCATTGGTCAGTTCCGACTTGGCATCATCAATTTCGCCGGAAAGCTGTGTGATGCGTGCCTGGCTGGCGACAATGCTGGCAAACAAACCAAAAAAGATGGCAATGACCAGCACCGTGCCCGCCGTGCGGGCAAACTGGCGTGCCTTGCTCAGGCCGTAGCGTCCGCCCTTGACAACGCGCACCCGCGGTGTGCGGGAGGAACCGGAATGATTGTTGGTTGAAATTTCTGCTGCTGTGGAAGCCATGGGCGCCGCCCCCTTTCTCGTATCGTAAAATTTCGGCTTTCCTTAAGCTGTGCGGCATGGTCACAAGCGCCATGCCGCGCTGCCAATGTTCCCTCCTGGCACGCTTATAATTTTTCCAGTACGCGCAGCTTGGCGGAACGGCTGCGGCGGTTTTCTTCCAACTCACCAGCGTCCGCTTCAATCGGCTTGCGGGTAATCAGTTTAGCTTTGGGTATCCCGCCGCAGGTGCAAATAGGCTGCTCCGGCGGGCAGGTGCAGCGCTGGGCCCAGCGGCGGAACTTCTGTTTTACCAGCCGGTCCTCCAGGCTGTGGAACGTGATGATGCAGAACCGCCCGCCGGGGGCCAGGCGGCTGAAAATCGCCTCCATCCCCTCGTTCAGGGCATCCAGTTCCCCATTGACGGCAATCCGCACTGCCTGGAAGCTGCGGCGGGCGGGGTTCTTGTTCTTGCGGCGCTCGGCAGGCGGCATAGCGGATGCAATCAGGTCCGCAAACTGCAGGGTCGTCAAAATCGGGGTTTCCTCCCGTGCTTTCACGATTTTACCCGCAATCTGCCAGGCATACGGTTCCTCACCATAATCGCGCAGGATGCGGGTCAGTTCCTCACGGTCCAGGGTGTTCACCAAGTCTGCCGCGGTGGGCCCCTGCTGGCTCATGCGCATATCCAGCGGGGCATCCGCGTGATAGGAGAAGCCACGCTCGGCATCGTCCAGCTGGTGGCTGGAAACGCCAAGGTCCAGCAGCGCGCCGTTGATGAAGGGGATCTCCAGTTCATCCAGCACGCGGGCGGTTTCGCGGAAGTTGGCCTGAACCACCTGGGCGGGTAAGCCCTTTAGCCTTGCGGCAGCAGTTGCCACCGCATCCGGGTCCTGATCCAGCGAGATCAGCCGCCCGGTGGTCAGGCGTTTTGCTATTTCCTTTGAGTGGCCTGCCCCGCCGGCCGTTCCGTCCAGATAAATCCCGGCAGGGTCAATGGCCAACCCATCAAGGCATTGGCTGAGCAAAACGGGGATATGACTAAATTCCACGGTGTTCTCCTCTTTCCCCGTTTCACACGGTTTAACATGCAGGGGTACACCCCCGCTCAAAGTGTAGGCAACACCGCACAATTCCCGCCTTGCGGCTTAAGCACCGCTCCGGCAGCTGCGGCACGGCATCTGCGTTGCCAAAA
>NZ_PSQF01000199.1:0-521 GCF_003324125.1 Subdoligranulum sp. APC924/74
CACACTCTATTCTACGGGGAGGTTTCTCTTTGTCTAGGGCTAAAGCCGTTTTTATTCCACCAGCTTAGCTGGTGGTTTTTTCTTCACTCAAGTTCTTAATAAAAAACGCCGCATCGTACAAAACGATGCGGCAAATTGGTGGACTCGAAGGGGATCGAACCCTCGACCTCTCGGATGCGAACCGAACGCTCTCCCAGCTGAGCTACGAGCCCATGTTGTTGACTTAATTACTATACCGCAGCAGGGGAAAATTGTCAAGCTGGTTTTGAAAAAAGTACACAGATGTTGTTCAGCCTGAAAAAGCGGCAGGAGAACGCCGGGAAAACGTGATCCCGGAAGTAGGCAAAGGCCTTTATCATGCTTACCCGGTCAAGAATATTGTACCGGATGCAAAGCAGAGGTATGAAAACATGCTGCGGCATTTGCGGGCATAAAACAATTTAGGGCAATACCGCACAATTCCCGCCTGACGGCTTAAGCACCGCTCCGGCGGCTGCGGCACGGCATCTGCGTTGCCAAAA
>NZ_PSQF01000023.1:0-38201 GCF_003324125.1 Subdoligranulum sp. APC924/74
TTGGCAACGCAGATGCCGTGCCGCAGCTGCCGGAGCGGTGCTTAAGCCGCAAGGCGGGAATTGTGCGGTGTTGCCTTTATTTTTCCCGCAAAAACGCTTGGGATATATCTGAAAAGCCGAAAACTCAATCCAGTTCTTTGTTTTCAGATATCCCTTAATATCTCTGGATCAGGGGGAATATCATGGCCAGAACCGCCCAAGCGACCTGATACAAGGCCAGTGCCGGAAGCGGCAGCCCGGCCAGGCCGCCGGCCAGCGCCATGATCATGGCAAGAATGCAGCTGATGAGCACCGAGGCCGACAGCACCATCGAAGAACGGTGTTCCCCCTCTGCCGCACCCGCAGCGGCTTCCAGGCCGCCGACAAAGCTGGCAAAGCTGCCCAGGTGCAGCATGTTGCCTTCGCTTTCCGGCAACCAGGCCACAGCGGGCTCTAGCGCCTTGTGTTCCTTGCCGCTCAGCACCTTGACGGTACCAACCGGCAGGTTATAAGCAGTCTGCAGCAGCGCTTCATCGCAGTTAAAGTCATCGCAGTCCACAATGAGCGAAAGTCCGGCGCGGCGCAGGGAATCCAGCACGGCGGCGGTATCGGGATCACTCTGATAAGCCACCTGGAACATGCTGAACAGCTTGCCGGAAACCGCCAGGTAGATGACCCGGCGCTGGTTCACGGTATGGCGGCGTTCATATTCCATGCTGGGCAGCTGGATATCATAGGTATCCATCAGCCGGCGGGAGCCGATCATGACCCGCTCGCCGTTGATCCAGCCCACATAGCCCAGGCCGTCCAGCGTTTCCAGGTTTTCCACCTTGCACAGCAGCTTGCGGTTATCGCCCGTCATGCCAAGGAAGATATCTTTCAGCGGGGTATTCACATCGGCCAGCATGGAAGCGGAGTAGATGATGGCCAGCTCAATATCCTCTTTGCGCACCGGCTTGATGCCGCGCAGCGTAATGCACCCTTTGGGGAAAAGATCCTGCGCCGTGACCTGCAGCACGTTCACACGGCCCAACAGTCGGATATCCTTCCAACCGGGTATGACCGCGCCGATCTGCGCGGCACTGCGCTGCATCAAACGCATGGGCATGGCGGAGATCAGCGTACCGGCCAGCGGCGCGCCCAGGCAGAGTACACCGGCCAGCGCAGTGAACGCCGTTCCGGCATCCTTGCGGTAAAGCAGGGTGAACAGGAATGCAGCCACGCCGCAGCCCAGCAGGATGCGGGCAAATTGCTGCTGGTTTTTATCCGATGTGCGGCGGGATTCGCTGCCCGCCAAAAAGCCTTTCATCAGGCGGGTGGGACGGCTGACCAGCACATTGGGGCGCGGTTCCGCCAGCCCGGCGGTCACGGTGCGCAGTACCCCGGCATCTTTCAGCCGATATGCCACAGCGTGGTCCATCCCGGCGCTGATAAGGGTAAAGTTATCCCGGATGGTGTGGGCGTCGATTGCCTTGCCTGCAGCGTTGCCGCACAGCAGCAGCGCTGCGGGGCCGGTCATCAGGCAGAGGGTTGCGGGGTTATACCATTCCGGCTTTGCCAAAAACATGATACATTGCAGGATGGAGGCCACCGCGGCCATGGCGGGCATGGTATCTGCGGTATTGCCCCGGCGCATGTTGATCAGCCCGGCCAGGCCGCCCAGCATCGTCTGCCAGCACAGGGCCGCGCTGGCAGCAAGCAGGATCAGCATGGTCACCAGCAGCGGTTTGGTGCTGGCTGTGGTATCCAGCGGGCCAAGATTGGCTCCGGTGGCCGCCATAGTGCCCAGAACGATCATAATCAAGGCTGCAGCGCCCACGGCGATTGCTGTGCCGGTGGTGATCATCACCCGCAGTTCCAGGTCATGGCGCACCACGGGGGCATCATCGGTGCTTTCGTATTCGTGGCGGTGCAGGACGGCGGCCTGTGCGGCAAAAGGCGCTTCACCATCAGGGGTGGTTTCGTCCTTCGGCTTGCCTGCAAACCGGAGGATGTTAAAGCCTTTGCCGGGCTTTTTTTGTTCCGGTGCTTCCGGCTCCGCCCCGGCGTTGGGGTCGCTCAGGTACTGGGCAGCCGCCTGGTAATCGGTATCGGTCTTTTCTGTTTTTGCCTTTGAATCCGATTTGATCTTTTCCAGGTTGATGGACTGTTCAATGCCGCGCACAAATTCCGCGGTATTGGGCTTTTCATCCACCAGGGGGCCGATCAGCTCCTCAAAGCTTTCTTCCTCTTTTTTCGGGGCGGGCTTTTTCGGTTCTTCCGGCTGCTCTTCCACCCCTTCGGCAATCTCGCTCAGGCGGATTTGCCCGGTCAGGGTCTGGGCCAGCTCCTGCGGCAGTTCCTCAAAGGTATCGCCGCTGGCGGGTTCTTCCTGCACGGGGGCAGCTTTGGGCGCAGGCTTTTTGCGGCGCGGCGGCAGGGCTGCGTTCAGTTCATGCAGGAACGACTGGGTGCTTTCCGGTACGGGCTCGTCCCCCAGCTGCATGGTAAAACCGGTGGTCGCCTGCGGGGCAGGCGCGGGCTGCGGCTGCACCGTATCGTTTGGGGTCATGACCGGCTCGCCCACGGGTTCCGCTTCGCGGCGGGGGGCAGGCCGAGTGAACGGCATGGTGCGTTCCCGCTCCTTGCGGGGGGTGAACTCCACGGTATCCCGCTTTTTATTTTTGCGGTAAACATTGGGCTGAGGTTCCGGCTGCGGGGCCGGCTCATCCTTCGGAAGCAGCGGTTTGCCTGTGGCGGCAAACTGGGAAGTCTGCCGCCCGGAGATGGAAAGCCCTGCGTTGGTAGCGGTCAGGCGGGGCATCTCGCCCGTTTCCTCTGTTTCCGGCTCCTCCCGGGGCTGTTCCGGAACCTCCCAGTTTTCTACCGGGGCTGGCTCGCCCTCATACGGGTCATAGGATTCCAGCTCGTCATAGACATCGTGCTTTTTGCCGCCGAACAGGCTGGCAAAAAAGCCTTTTTTCTTTGCAGCGTAGTGGCGGGGCGGCTCTTGCTCGCGCAGCTCCATCTCGTCCGGTTCATCCTGTGGCAAAACATCCTGCGACCGGGGCAGTTGTTCTTCCAGCTGCTGGGTGCTCTGGTTTTCCACTCTGCCGCTGACCGAAACATTGATCGGCTCAAACTCCCCGGTATCGGTAGCATATCCAAAGCCAAACAAGCCCTTTTTCTTGGGAGTCTGCTGGCGCTCCTGCTCGGACTTCATATCATCCGGAACAACGGCCACGCTGGTGCCAAAAAAGTTGGTAAAATCTTTTTTTCCTTCATCCAGGTACTTGCTGTCCGCTTCCGGCACTCTGCGGCCCAAAAAGGCTTTAATGACGCTGGTGCGGGTGGTATCCCCTGATGTTGCATCCGCCGGTCTTGGTTCCGGCTGCGGGGCCGGTTTTGTCTCCGGCTGTACCTGCGGGGCCGGCTGCTGGGGCGCAGTTTGTGCCGGGGCAGGGCGGGCAGGCTGCGGAACAGGTTCCGAGCGCACCGGCTGAGTCGGTTGTACAGTTTGTATATTATTTTGTTTTTCTACTTTAGGCTCAACTTCCGGCATGCGGCGCGGCTCCGGCACAGAAGCAGGCCGGCGGGCCGGGGCAGCGGGGCCGGGTTTATTCTTTTTGGCAGCCCGCATACTGGGCAGATCGCCCAGCAGGTCGTCCAGCACAGCGGTGGAAAACCGGTCCTCGGTGTTAAAATTATTGCCTTTGCCCAGCGTGATATCCGGCAGGTCCTCTTTCTGGATGGGCCCCAATGCCGAACCGCCGCCGGAGGATTCCTCCATGCTGCCGTGGCCCAGGCTTTGCAGGATGGCATCCACCTGGCGGTCTGTTACACTATCCCGGATGCCGCGTTCGGCCTGCTCATGGCTGAGCTCTTCCAGAATGCGGTCCACGGAATCATTTGTACGTTTGCTTGGCATGTTGTTCTCCCCTTTGGTATGGGATTCCTTTTTTTGCGCAGCCGTTACTTGCGGCGCTGCATGATGTTGTACATCAAAATACCGGCGGCCACGCTGACGTTATAACTGTCCACACCGGTTTTGCCACCGGCCATATCCAGCGTAACGGCGGCATCGCACAGTTTGCGCACCAGTGCGCCGGGGCCTGCGCCCTCGCTGCCCAGCACCAGCGCCACCGGGCCGGAAAGATCGGTCTTTTCCAGCGGAGCACCGCCCAGGTCGGCACAGTAAACAAAAATGTTCTGCTTTTTCAGGTCACGGATGGCCTGCGGCAGGTTGGCGACCCGCGCCACCGGGATGCGGGCAGCTGCCCCGGCGCTGGATTTCATGACCGTGCCGGTCACGCCAACGCCGCCGCGCCGCGGGATGATCACACCGTGGGCACCGCACAGCAGCGCGCTGCGCAGGATTGCGCCCAGGTTGTGGGGGTCCTCAATACCGTCACACAGCACGAGGAACGGCGGTTCGCCGCGGTCTTTTGCGATCTGCAAAAGTTCCTCCACGCCAACATACTGGATGCGGGCAGCCCAGGCCGCCACACCCTGGTGGTCCTGGGTACCGCACAGCTTTTGCAGCTTGCCGGCGGGTACACGCTTGATGACCGCCCCGGCCGCTTTGCCCAGCGCGGTATAATACCCGGCCATGCGCGGCTCCATGCTGTCGGCCAGCAGCAGGGTGTCCACCCCGGCTTCGCTTTTCAGCAGTTCGGTCACGGGGTTTTTGCCCCATACCAGGGCGGTATCCTGCTCCGCAGGGGCCTTGTCCTCCTTGGCCTGGGAGGCCTGCTGGGGCATGCGTTTTTTATTTTCCATCTGCAATGTGGTTACTCCTTAAAACGATTGGGTAAAGCCCTGTGCGGCGGCGTTTGGCAGCCATTTTGCCGCGTATGGCAGCCCGCACAGCTTTCTGGCATGATTCGATAATTATACAGATATAGTATAGCACATTTCCTATGCTTTTGTCACCTTTTTCCTTGGCGTCAAAAGTACAGATTTTTCACCCTTTTGCGCGGTGCTTTTGTGCGTGTTTTCGCGGTTTATACAAACCGTACTGGAAAGGTTTTCCTTTGGGGATGTTGAAAACCCTGTTGAAAGCGTGGAAAACCCGCTTGTATGGCCAGTTTTCCACCGTTTCAGGGGGTGTTTTCAACATATTGTGGAAAACCTTTCAACATAACAGTACGGATAAACACCCCTGCTCACTGGGCAAACTACCAGTTTTACCCCCGTTTTTGCGGGTAAAACTTACAATTATTACGGGGGTTTTGCCCGTTTTTTCACTTTCCACAGGTTTTCCCCACCCCGTCTGTGGACAAAAAGCGAAAAGTTCATCCTGCATGTTGAATGCAAAAATTCCCCACAAAATTCCATCCTGTTCAGGCCATTCCGGCTGCTGCAAACCAGTCCGCCGCAGCCCGCAGAACGGGCGCGGCATTGCTGCCCCCGCCGCCGTATTCGATCACCACCGCCGCCGCAAACCGCGGCTGCTGCACCGGCCCATACCCGATGAGCACCGAGTTTGTGTAGTGGGTGCCATCCGCCAGCGTGCCCGCCAGCTGGGGGCTGCCGGTCTTGCAGGCAAGGGGGATGGGCGATTCCCGCAAAGTGCGCAGCGTTTGAGCCATCTGGGCCATACCCTCCCGGATGGGGGCAAACACTGCCGCCCCGCCGGGTGCCTGGGCTAAAACGTCCGGCTGCGCCTGCCAGGTTATATTCCCGGCGGTATCGGTTATGCTTTGGGCAAAATGCAGCGCCGGGCGCTGGCCGTCCCGCGCAAGGGCCCCGGCATAGGCCGCCAGCTGCAAGGGGCTGACCGACGTGTTGCCCTGCCCAATGGCCGCCATCAGTGCAAGGCCCGCCTGATAGTTCTCATCGGTGCTCCAGGTCAGGCGGCCTGTAGTTTCCGGCAGCTCAGTACCGCAGGGTGCTCCAAGGCCCAGCTGCTGCGCGGTAGCGGAAAACGTATCCACCCCAAGGCGGCGGCCGACATCATAAAAATAAATGTTGCAGCTGTGGCGCAGCGCCGTAACCATGCTGACGGCCCCGCGGTGCCCCAGCTGCAAACAGCGCGGCTGGTAACCCGCATAGTAGGTGTACCGTCCGCCGCAGTTTACAGTGCTTTGCGGGGTAATGATCCCCGCCGCCAGAGCCGATGCCGCTACTGCCGGTTTGAACGCCGACCCCGGCGCATATTGGCCGTTCAGCACCCGGTTGACCAGCGGTGCTCCCTGGGCTGTGGCCAGTGCGGCATAATTCTGCCGCCAGCTGGCAAGGTCATAATCCGGCAGGCTGACCGCCGCCAGAACGCCGCCGGTCTGCACATCCACCACCACAGCCGCCCCGGCGCAGGCTTCTTTGCCCTTGCCTTCCGGCTTTGTGGCCTGTAAAGTTTCGATTTGCCGCTGCAATGCGCTGCGCAGGGTGCGCTGCAGGTCAGCATCCAGGTAAAGGTGCAGGGTATCCCCGGCCTGTGGCGTACTTTGTATGGTTTCGGTGCGGCCGCCGCTGCTGCGGTCAACTGTCACTTTCAGGCTTCCCGCTCTGCCGCGCAACGCATCCTCCCAGGCGGCTTCCAGCCCCCATTGGCCGATGGATTCATCCATGGCAAGGCCTTGGGCCTTTTTCTGTGCCCACTGCTCGGCACTCATGGCCCCCACGCCGCCCAGCAGTTGCGGAGCGAGGGTGCCATCCACCGCCGTGCGGGTACCGCGGGCAGTCAGCCGCACCGCCCCGCTCTGGGGCAGACCGGCAGCCAGCAGGCTCTGGCACTGTGCCTGGGTCAGATTTTCAGCCAGCGGCAGTTCCCCCGCCGAAACGGCAGAACAAAAGGCGGCAAGTTGTGTTTCCACATCCTTGCCGCCTAGATCCAGTTCTTTTAACGTTTGCAGGGTCTGCGCCATCTCGGTGTCCGGTGGGGCCGGAACGCAGAGCGCCAGGTCATACACGGTGGCATCCTGCACCAGCGCCGTGCCGCTGCGGTCCACAATGCTTCCCCGCGCCGCCGGGATGCGCACGGTATAGCTGGTCTGAGATGCCTGTTCCAGCTTTTTAGCATAGTGATCCGCCATGGTAAACTGCATCCAGTACAGCCGCACCAAAAATGCCGCAAACACGGCAGTGCAGAAAATCAGCAGGAACCACACCCTCTTTTTGCCGTCTTTTTTCATGCGCACCTCCCGGCAGGCCACTGCCTGCTCTGGTCTGATCGTTCTTTGGTCTGTCCTTTTGCCATATGGGTATTATACAAGGTTTTGCCGCAGCTGTCAGCCCCCGATGAAATACAGGCAGTCGGTTTCATCGGCAGTATCTTCCAGCGGGGCGCGCAGGGTCAGGCCGCCGGGGTCGGGCTGGGGCGCTGCTGCCAGCTGCCCGGCCCAATACTGTCCCTGCGCGGTAACGGCCAACTCCCCCGCTGCCGCCTTACAGCTGCAGGGCAGGCCGGTCACCCACAGGACTCCGTTCTGGCGGGTCAGCGTGCCAAGGGCCTGCCCCACCAGAGCCGGGACTGCCCCCGCTCCGCTGCCCGCCGGGGACACCGTGCCATGCTCTCCTGCAATGCCTGCAAAACGGCCGCTGCGGTCCAGCACGGCGGCCCCCGCCTGCACCGGCTGCGCCAGCAAAAATCCGCCGGGCCAGCGGGCGGCGGTCCACACGGGGTCCCAGCGTTCGCCGTCCGTCTGCCTGCTTTGCAAAAAATTGCGCAGGACGGCGTTTTCTTCGGCATCCGGTTCGTGTTCTGCCAGCCGGCGGCGCAGGGCAAACAGCTCCCACTGCATCACGCTCATTTGGGCGGCATAGTGTTTGGCTAAGGCATCATCCAGCCGCCGGGGCAAAGCCGCCCCCCACACGGCCATGCTAAGCAGGGCAAGGCCCGCCAGCCCCAGCAGCAGCGCACAGAGCTGCCGGAGCGTTTTGTGCCGTCTGCGCGGTGCCGGGTGCGCAAGGTCCAGCCCGTCCCGTTCTTTTCGTCTGGTATGCCGCATGGTGCGCCGCCCGCCTTTCGCTCATTGTTTTTCTCCACAACTATATGTTTGCCCGCCCCCTGCTAGACTTTGGGGGTGGATTTGATATAATAGAAGAAACCAAACCAAATGTTAAGGAGTACCTGCCATGCCTGCCACTTTGCTTGTTTTAGATATTGACGGCACCCTGCGCCCCCATGGGGAGCCGCGCGTGCCCAAAGAAAACGTCGATGCCCTGCGCACCGTGCAGAAAGCCGGGGTCAAGCTCGTGATTGCCACGGGGCGCTGCCGGGCAGAGATCCCCGCCAAAATGCTGCGCGGCATCCGGCCGGATTACTGGATCTGCGCCGCCGGTGCCCAGGTGGAGGATGCCGCCGGGACCGCCCTGTACACCAGCCACATGACCGCCGAGGAAATGTACGCTCTGGTGGATTTTTGCGAGGACTATGAGCACCCGCTGGGATTCAGCTTTTCGGACGGCGGGTATGTTTACCTGGATTATGAGGCCTTCCATGTGCAGGAGAAAGCCGCTGCACTGGAAGGTTGCCTGAAAGACGGCGAGGACCAGGACCGCCACCTGTTGGATATGCCGTTTTCCGCGTTCGGCATGCTGGCGGCGGAAGATATCGCCAAGTTCCAGGCCAAATACGGCTACCTGGGGCTTCAGTTCCTGCCCTACCACGTGACGGGGTGCGATATCCTGCGCGCCGGACAGGACAAGGCAACCGGCCTGCAGGCACTGCTGGACCATCTGGGCCTGGCCGCTGCGGACTGCGTTGCCGTGGGCGACGGTCCCAACGATGCCGGAATGCTGGCGCTGGCCGGGCGTTCCTACTGCATGGCGGACGGCATGAAAACCGCCAAAGCTGCCGCCAAGGCGCTGGCCCCTGCCGCTGCACCCGATGGCATTGCCCAGCTGTGCCGCAGTCTGTGGCCGGAGATATTCCGTTGAACACCAAACAACCGTACACCCATGTGGGGCCGGGGCTGCCCCCACTGTACGGCGCACAGGCCAAAGCGCTGATCTTAGGCAGCTTTCCCAGCCCAAAGAGCCGGACACAGGGGTTTTATTACGGCCACCCGCAGAATCGGTTCTGGCCGCTGATGGCTACCCTGACCCACAGCCCCACCCCCGCATGGGAGGATCTGGATGCCAAACGCGCCATCATCATTGGCAGCGGGCTGGCGGTGTGGGATGTCATCCACGCCTGCTCCATCCGCGGGGCATCGGATGCTTCCATCAAAGATGTGGAACCGAATGATCTGGCAGCCCTGGTGAACCGCCTGGGCGTACAGGCCATTTTTTGCAACGGTGCCACCAGCGGCAGGCTGTACCGCAAATACGCCCAGCCCCTGACCGGGTTGGAAGCTGTGGTGTTGCCCTCCACCAGCCCGGCCAATGCGGCGTTTACCATGCCGCGGTTGCTGGATGCCTGGGGCACTGCGCTGGAAGGATATGTGAACAAACCGTAAAAAGCGCAAAAAAGCGCCGTTTTGCCGCCCGAAATGGGCAAAATTGTTTGCATTGTCCCCGCCGTTGCACTATAATGAAAGGGTATTCCCTTTGCTCCGGCGTTTGCCTTTGCCGGGGCGCACCTTACTACAAGGAGCTTTGAACCCATGAGCAAGTGGATCGAAAAGCGCACCCGCCCGGTTCTGCCGCTGTACCTGGCTGCACTGACCTGGCCGGTTGCTTCCCTGATTCTGCCGCCCTACCGGCTGGTGAACCTGGTTATCATTGCGGCACTCAGCACTGTGGTGTATCTGGTTTCTTCCCGCTTCTGCCCCACGCGGGTGCAGCGGGTGGAACAGCCCTACGCCACCGGCAGCGAGAACACCGATGCCATGCTGAACGGCATTGCCGCCAACCTGGACGCGCTGCACAAGCTGAATGACGCCATCCCGGATGCCGAACTTTCCCGCCAGCTGGACCGTATGGAAAAGGCCGGGCGCGGCATTGTGCAGGCGGTGGAGCAAAAGCCGGATAAAGCCCGCACCGTGGATCGCTTTGCACGGTATTACCTGCCGGAAGTGGTCAAGATCATGAGCGCATACGCCCAGATGGAAAAAGGCGGCATTACCGGCGAAAACGCCGCCCAGATCTTGAGCGAAGTACGCCGCAACGCTGGCACCATGGCCACCGCATTTGAAAACCAGCTGGACGCCCTGTATTCCGCAGAGGCAATGGATATTTCGACCGACATCGAAGTGCTTGAAAACATCATGCGCGGTCAGAATTTGACCTGATGCTCCCAACCCAAAATATAAAAAGAAGAAGAGAAAGGACTTGCCACTATGTCTGATCTGGATTTTGACCTGAACGCTCCCGCAGCACCTTCCCTGACCTTGGATGCGGCCCCTGCCGCCCCCACCCTGACCCTGGATCCCGAAGCGGATGCCAAGGTGGTGGAGGAAGCCAAAAAGGCTACCCCCGTTACCGTGGAGGATACCCCGCTGAGCCCCGAAGAGCAGAAGATGGTGCAGGATTTTGCTGAAAAGATCGACTTGACCAACTCCCAGATGATTTTGCAGTACGGCGCCGCCAGCCAGAAAAAGCTGAGCGATTTTTCTGACAGTGCGCTTTCCCGCGTGCGCACCAAGGATATGGGTGAGACCGGCGAACTCATCACCCAGCTGATCGGCGAGCTGAAAGGCTTTGACGCCACCGCAGAAAATCAGAAAGGCTTCCTGGGCTTTTTCAAGAAAAAGTCCAACGAGCTGGAAGCCCTGAAAGTGAAATACGACAAAGCTGATGTGAACGTGGAACGCATCAAGGCCCAACTGGAGGACCACCAGGTAACCCTGATGAAAGACATTGCCATGCTGGACAAGATGTACCAGCTGAACCTTGTCTATTTCAAGGAGCTGAGCATGTATATCCTGGCCGGCCGCAAAAAGCTGCAGCAGGTGCGGGAGAACGACCTGGCCGCCGCTGAAGCCAAGGCCAAAACATCCGGCCTGCCGGAAGATGCCCAGGCCGCCCGCGACCTGGCCGACCAGTGCGACCGCTTTGAAAAGAAGCTGTATGACCTGGAGCTGACCCGCAATATCTCCATCCAGATGGGCCCACAGATCCGCCTGATCCAGTCCAACGATACGATGATGGCCGAAAAGATCCAGACCACCATTGTGAACACCATCCCCCTGTGGAAGAACCAGATGGTTCTGGCCTTGGGCATGGCACACAGCCAGCAGGCCATGCAGGCCGAGCGCGCCGTGACCGATGCCACCAACGAGCTGTTGCGCAAGAACGCCGCAACCCTCAAGCAGGGCACCATCGACATCGCCAAAGAGTCTGAGCGCGGTGTGGTGGATATTGAGACCCTGCAGCAGACCAACCGCGATTTGATCAGCACACTGGATGAATTGAACAAGATCCGCGCAGACGGCAAGGCCAAGCGCGCCGCCGCCGAGCAGGAGCTGGGCCGCATTGAGGGCGAGTTGAAGCAGAAGCTGTTGGAAATTAACAAGTAATTATTTTTAGGGTGCATTATTGCATCCCCGTTAAGTGAGGACGACCCATGCAGTTGGAGCAGCAGGAAACATTTGAGATCAAAAGCCCGCAGCTGGAAGTGTTTGGCCAGGCGGAAAGCAAACTGCCCGCCCCCGCCAAAAAGCGGCCTTTTGCGGCCGGGTTCCTGGCCGTGATGGTGCTGGTTTCGGTGTTTGGCATTGGCGGCGTGCAGCTGAAAAGCCGTTACCGCAATGTGGCTGAAATTTACACCAGCGAGGTTGACAAGCACGGCAACAGCATCCAGGGGGATTTTACCACCCTGACGGATACCGCTGCCAACCTGATGCGTGCCTGCCAGAAGGTACTGGGCGAAGCTGACAGCAACTGCACCACCGTAGCAGACCTGCTGGCCCAGTGGCAGGATACCGCCATTGCCCCAGCCGCGCAATATGCGGTCATCCACCAGCTGGATAACGCTGTGGACGCCATGTACACCGCCGCCAAGGCAAAAGCCACCGACGATGCGCTGGATCAGATCAACAGCCTGGATGCCAGCTATGTGAGCACCCAAAGCATTTTGCAGCGCGAAATTGCGCAGAATTATACCACCGCTGCCCAAAGCTACAACACCATGGCTTCCGGTTTCCCCGCCAATGTGATCGGTACATTGTGGGGCGCGGGGCAGGTGGAGCTGTATGCAGCGCAGTGACCCCGGAAAGGAGGGGGCCGGATGAAAATTTTGACCCGCACCGCAGCCGCCGTTCTGGCGGCTGTGACCGCGGCGGCAGTCTGGGCGGTACCGGCAGCGGCAGCTGCTTCCGTTCAGGGCATCAGCAGTACCAGCTGCATTGCCGATAATGCCAATATTCTAAGCCGCGATACCGAAACATATATCACCAACATTTCTGTTGCCCTGCAGGAAAACTGCAGCGGTGCACAGATCGGCGTTTACACCACCGATTACGTCGGCAACAACACCATGGAAGGCTATGCCTACGAGGTGTTCCAGGCATGGGGCCTTGGCAGCGCTGACCAGGACAACGGCATGGTGCTGCTGATGGCCACCGGGGACGACAACTATTGGGCCACCCCCGGCGAAGGGCTGGAAAGCGCGTTTTCCGGCAATGTGCTGAGCGATCTGCTGTATGATAACCTGGAAGCTTCCTGGGCAAAGCAGGATTACGATACCGGCGCACGCAAAACCGTGCTGGCCATGGCCGAGCGCATCTGCGATGTATATGGCGTCAGCCTGGATATGGACGCGATCGGCTCCGGCCTGGCAGATTCTTCCGGCAGGATTGTGGAAAACACCCAGAGCCGCAGCAATGGAGGGGCGGTGCTTACCTTGATTTTGCTGACGATTATTATTGCAGTGATCGTGATTGCGATCCTGAAAACGCCGCGCGGACCCCGCGGGCCGCAGGGTCCCACCTACACAGGCGGCCGCCGCGGGCCGAACGTATTCTTTTTCGGCGGACCGGTTTACCGGCCGCGCCGTCCCCGGCGTCCTCCCCCGCCGCCCCCTCCGGGCGGTGGATTTGGTAATCCCGGCCCACGCCCCGGCGGCGGCTTTGGTAGGCCTGGCCCCGGTGCTAGACCTGGCAGTTCCGGTCCGCGTCCCGGCGGCGGCTTTGGCGGAATGTCCGGCGGGTTCCGTTCCGGCGGCGGCAGTGCCCGGCCGGGTGGCGGTGCCGGGCGCAGCGGCGGGTTCAGCGCCCCGCGCGGTGGGGGCGGCAGCTTCCGTGCCGGCGGCGGTTCCACCCGCGGCGGCGGTGCCGGGCGCAGATAACCCCTTTGCCCGTTGAGCAGGTTTGAAGGGCCCCCAAAAAATTAGACAAAGACAAGAATTAAGTAACCTGAACGGTCTAAATCCTGTATTGCACAGGGTTCAGGCCGTTTCGTTTTAATTGAATTCGGCGGTCGATGCAATCGGCAATCGTCTTTCCAAAAATCTCAGCAACAGCGTTATCCAGACAAGTTCCTTTTCGAGACATGCTCTGCGTAATGCCTTCCTCTTAGCATACCAAAACACCCCATTTGTTAGACAGTAATACCATACTGTCTAACAAATGGGGTGCAGTTCACAGGGGGCCGGGGCTTTTATGGTTTTAGGCAATACCGCATAATTCTAAGTGCCGATACGGCGAGCGAGGTGCGACAGCTGCTAAGCCAAAAGCACAGATAATACTGGATGTCTTATCGAGCATTTTGGCAACGCAGATGCCGTGCCGCAGCCGCCGGAGCGGTGCTTAAGCCGTAAGGCGAGAATTGTGCGGTGTTGCCTTTATTTATGGATCATACGAACGGGTTATAGAACCGGCCGTACCGGATGGTAACAAACAGGCTGACCAACAGCAGCGCTGCGCCAAAAGCCAGGGCGGCGAAATCCCGCTTGGCAAAGGGGCGCTGGGTGTACCAGGTGCGCTTGCCATTTTTGCCAAAGCCACGCAGCTCCATGGCGTTGCTGATGGTATCAATGCGGTTCAGGCTGGTCAGAATCAGCGGCAGCAGAATACTGACCGAATTCTTGAGCCGTGCAAAGAACGGTTCGCTTTTGCCCAGCTCCACGCCGCGGGCCTGCTGGGCCTGGCTGATGCTGTGGTAGTCGCGCTGAATATCCGGGATATAGCGCAGTGCAATGGCAACCGAGTAGCCAACCTTATAGGAGATGCCGATGCTGTTCAGGCTTGCGGCAAACTCGCTGGGGTTAGTGGCGGAAATAAACAAGATAGCCACCGGCAGTGCCACAAAGTATTTGAGCGAGATATTGACCATGTAGAACAGCTGCTCCGCCGTTACATCATACCTCCAGAACAGATGGAACAGCACATGCCGCGTGCCGTACAGCGTGGTGCCCTGGTTGGGGTCAAACAAAAAGATGAACAGGTTATTCAGCAGCAGGAATACCAGCATAAAGATCAGCATAAACCGCACTTCGCGCAGTTTGATGCGGCTGAGCTTGAACGCTGCAAAGCTGACGGCCATCAGCCCCAGCAGCACCCAAGTGTTATAGGTGATCATGCTGGCAAAGGTAAACAGCAAAAAGAATGCCAGCTTGGTGGTGCCGGTCATTTTGTGAACAACGCTTTGGCGCGGCAGGTAATTGAGCACGGTATTAGCAGCCATGTGTGCGCACCTCCCTGTCTTCATGGATAAAGCGTTCTACAAAATCTTCCGCCGGGGCAATGCCGCAGCGGTTGGCAAGGGTAAACAGGCTGGTTTCTTTCAGCGCAGCCTGCTCGATGAGTTCAGGGTCACACAGCACGGCAGCAGCGCTGCGGTCGGCAATCAGCTGGCCATCACAGAACACCAATGCGCGCGGGGTGTATTCCAGCATCAGGTGCATATCGTGGGTGATCATCACCACGGTCACGCCCTGCTCGTTCAGCCCGCGCAGGAACTCCATAATGTCGGTATAATGGCGGAAGTCCTGCCCCGCGGTGGGTTCGTCCAGAATGATCAGTTCCGGCTGCTGCACCAGCACGCTGGCAATGGTTACACGCTTTTTCTGGCCAAAGCTCAGTGCGGAAATGGGCCAGTTGCGGAAGGGGTACAACCCGCAAACCTTCAGAGTATCTTCCACCCGCTGGCGGATCTGTTCCTGGGTCATATCGCTGCCCTGCAAGGCCAGCGCAACTTCCTCAAAGATCATGGTTTTGGAGATCATCTGGTTGGGGTCCTGCATCACATAGCCAATGTGCTGGGCGCGGCGGCGGATGTTATCCTGCGCCAGGTCACGGCCATTCAGCAGCACCTGGCCCTGCTCCGGGGTCTCGAACCCGCAGATCAGCTTTGCCAGGGTAGATTTGCCCGCGCCGTTGCGCCCCACAATGCTGACCATCTCGCCTTTGCCGATGGAAAAGCTGATGTCATGCAGGGTGCTCTGCCCCTTGGTATAGCCAAAGCCAAGGCCGCGCACTTCCAGCAGGTGCTCCGGTGCGGGGGCGGGTTCCGGCAGCGGCAGGGCGTGGAACCACTTGTGCAGGCGGGCGGTATCGGCATCATCCAGCACCACGGTGTCCACATGGGCAGGGCGCTTTTCCGGTGTGATAGCAATGCCCGCATAGCGCATGGCCGTCAGGTACAGCGGCTCCCGGATGCCGTTTTCGGCCAGCATATGGGTGGCCAGCAGCTCGTCCGGGCGCAGGTCAGCCAAAATAGTACCCTCATTGACCAGGATGATGCGGTCCACACTGCGCCACAGCACATCCTCCAGCCGGTGCTCAATGATCAGCACGGTGGTATCGGTCTTGTGCTGGATCTCGTCGATCAGCTCAATGGCTTGCTTGCCGGTGGCAGGGTCCAGGCTGGCAAGGGGTTCATCAAACATCAAAATTTTAACCTGATCCACCATAACGCCCGCCAGGCTGACGCGCTGCTTCTGCCCGCCGGAAAGCTCATGCGGGGCATGGTCCAGGCGGTTTTCAATGCCCACCAGCTCTGCGGCATGGCGGGTGATCTCGTGCATTTCCTTTTGGGGAACACAGCTGTTTTCCAGCGCAAAGGCAATGTCCTCGCCCACCGTCAGGCCAATGAACTGGCCGTCCGGATCCTGCAGCACGGTGCCCACATGGGCCGAAAGCTCAAAAATGCTGCTGTTGGGCGCATCCACGCCGTCTACCGTCAGGCTGCCGGTGCATTCGCCGGGGTTGGAAAACGGGTTCAGCCCGTTGATGCAGGCCGCCAGCGTGCTTTTGCCGCTGCCGGAAGGCCCGGCGATCAGCACACGCTCACCGGGGTAGATATCCAGGTTGATATCATGCAGCGTCGGCTTTTTCTGCGCACGATACTGGAAGGAGAAGTTTTTGAACGAAATAATGGGGTTTGTCTGTTCAGACATGGGCATGGTACCTCAAAGCAAGATATTCCGGTGCCGCCTTTCCCAACGGCAAAGCAGCAAACAAAAAAGCCTTTCCGCAAACCAAAGGCCACGGGAAGGCTTTGCGATAGCAATTATTCTTTATCCAAAGAGCCTTTCTTGGCAATGGTCTTGGTGTAAGCCAGCACCAGCAGGCCGCCCACGACCACAGCAGTAATGCTGTTGGAAATACCGGCAAACACGCCCTGTGCAAACACCTTTTTGGCAGGCTCCGCATAAATCAGGATGTCCAGCACGGGAGCAACCACGATCCAGCCGATCAGGTTGGCGATCACGTTGGCCAGCGCAAACACGCCAACCTTCTTTTTGTTAAAGTCGCCTTCCTCAACATGCAGCTTTTTGGTGAACAGGCCCACCACAACGCCGACAAAGGCGGAGGTGATGACCCAGCTCCACCACGGGATGCCGCCCCAGGACAGGTCGATCAGAGCATGGCCGATGAAGCCGATCAGGCCGCCGGCAACCGGGCCGTACATAGCGGCCAGCAGGGCCAGCACTGCATACTGCAGGCTGATGTTGGTGTTAGGCACCGGGCTGGGGATTGCCACAAAACGTCCCAGCACAAAGAACAGTGCTGCGCCGATACCAACGGCGACAAAGGTCTTGATGCCATTGTTGTTTTTCATAATTCCGCACTCCTTTACAATATTACAAACGATCCCCTTGGAACCTGCCGCAAAACGGCATGGCCCAAAGATATGGTAAGTATACGCCCGGTTAAAACCGCTTGTCAATGGGCAAAAACCGCACTTTGCGCTATTTAGACCCTGCCTGCGGCAATTTCATGCGCTTCTGGCAGCAAAAAGCCCCGCCTTTGCCGCGGCAAAGCGGGGTATCATTTTGCAAACACAAGTTTGCGTGGGCAGTTTGGCAAATGCGAAGTTGTCGGAGTGAAACTCCGCCATTTTGCTTGCGCAAAAACGTTCTGTCGCTCAAACATCCCACTGGGATGTTTGTTGCTAGCGCAAACGCGAACTTGTCGGGGCGCAGCCCCTCCATCTTGCTGACGCAAGACCGTTCTGTCGCTTGAAAGCCCCACTGGGGCTTTCATTGCTTCACTTCGTTTCGCAAACGCGAATTTGATAAGCTCCTCTAAGAGATTATGTTTCAATTTTCTTCTATGTATTTCACTACTCTATCTATATTTCCGCTTTCATATTCATCATGTGTTAATTTGAAACACTCATCCTTACTAACACTGCTGTAGTCTATATACCTAGCAATATCTTCTGGAATTAAAAACAAGTTTACTCCTTCTCGTTTCAGCGATTGTAAATCTCCGTGATTGACATCAACAATTACTTCCGCTTCCCAATTTTTTGCTTTAATTACAGACTGTAAATTTTCTTTTAATACAGTACTTCTCTTTTTTTTAAAAATATTAAAATGTCCATCATGTCCAACCTGTGAATTTTTCCCATTAGTTACATAGGGTACAATGGCTATTTTTTTTATCATTAACTTGTCCTCCTTTTCCACTTCTTATAACTTCCGATTTACAGGTGCAGGCGTTTTTCAAACTCTGCCAGCAGGCTGCGGCCCTTGAAGATGACCAGCCCCAAAAAGGTGATCATGCTGATGACCAAGCAGATGACCCAGGCCAGCGGCGGGCGCACGCTGTGGCGCAGCGTTAAGCCGATATACGGCACCACGCCCACCACAATGTTCAGCAACAGGTAAACCAGGCCGTTCTCGGTAAAGCGGCGGTTGACAAAGGCAAAAATGAAGTTCAGCACCAGGGTAACGCTGCACAAGATCGGCACAATGGCGTCAATGGCAATGCCGTTCCACCCGGCGTAATAATCCGCAAAGGTCACGATCAGCGAAGTGCCGATCAAAATCTGGAACAGCAGCTTCGGGGCGTTGCGGCCCTGGCGCAGCAGTGCGCGCAGCAGCATCAGCACCCCCACCGCGCCGATCAGCACCAGCAGGCTCCAGTGCATATGCCTGCCTTCGATCATGATGTAATCCACCACGCCGCAGATGACCGCCGCCCCCAGCAGCACAAAGGCAGCGATGCGGTAAAACAGCGATGTCTGCCGCGCGGGCGGCACCACCTTGGGGTAGCGGTCCGGTTCCGGCGTGCCGACAAGGGGGTTCTGGCACAGCGGGCAGTACTGTGCGCTGCCGCCAACCTGGATATGGCAATGGGGACAGGTTTTCATTCTCCATCCACCTCCGTTGCATACAGTGTAATATCCAACCCTTCGGCAGAAAGGCGGCGGTAAAAGTTTTTCAGCATCTCGGTGCTGCGGAACGCCCAGGTGGTGCCCAAAACAAGATCATCCCCACAGGAACAGACCGTGGTGAACGCGGTAGTCGAACTGCAGAACGCCGTAAAGCCTTTGATGTAGGGCTGCAGCTCTTTTTGCAGTGGGATGCGCCCCATGTTGGAGATGGTCAGGGTAACTTTTTTGGCTTCCAGCGTATTGAACAGGTTAACCACCGCGTTTTTGATAAAGAGCGGCACCAGTTTGATACCAGGCATCTGTTCCAGCTTTTCAAAGCCGTCCATGCGGGCCTTGACCCGCTCGTCCTTCAGGGCTTCCCGCAGTTTGGCGTCAAAGCCTTTGGCCAGGGTTTCCAGCGTTTCGTCCCCCCGGAATACCCAGCTGATGCGGATGGAGTTGAAAAAGTTGCGGGCGGTCTCGGTTCCGTAATAGCTGCGCAGGTTGACCGGCAGGCTGACCGAGATGACCTTACCGCGTTCCAGCGCCGGCATTTCCTGATAAGCCGCCAGCATCTGGGCAGCGGCCAGGTAGCTGGTCATCGTTACCCCCATGGCGTGGGTCTTGGCCAGCACCTGGGCGGTAGAAAGGTGGGCTTCAAAAAACTGGGACTGGTCATACGGCAGTTTGCGGCCATGCAGGTGGAAAGACTTTTTGCGGTTCAGCGGGTCTTCCTCCGCCGCTTTGGACGCCGTATAGTACTTGCGGAACGCATCCTGGGCCGATTCGCCCTTGCTGGCGCGCTCTTCTCCGGGAACATTGGCCAGTTCGGGATTTTTCAGCTGCAAATAATTGTGCACCAGCGTTTTCAGGAACACCATCCCGCCGTTGCCATCGCTGATGGCGTGGAACATTTCCACATTGATGCGCGCGCCGTAATAGCTGACGCGGTACAGCAGTTCGTTTTTGATCTGCGGGCCGTACAGCATGGCACAGGGGGCCAGCGTTTCCGGCACCGCCTGCGGTTTCAGGTTGGTGGATTCAAAATAATGCCAGAACAGCCCACGGTGCAGCGTGACCTGGAACTGCGGGTTTTCCCGTGCGGTCTGTTCCAGGGCCTGATTCAGGCGGTCGGGTTCCACATCCTCGTTCAGGGTGCAGCTGACGCGGAACACCCGCGGGTCCCGCCGGTTGATGGACGCCAGAAATACTTTGGCGACATTATCGACTTTATACCAGGTTTCGGGCAAATGGCAGCCCTCCTATCCGGCGGGGTTCCGCCGTTACAAAATTTTCTGCACAAAGCGGCCAACGCTTTCCATGGCCTGTGCGGCATGGGGGATCGGCATCTGCTGGAACACATGCCAGCATTCGGGGTATACCTCCAGCACGGCGTATACTTCCTGTTCCGTCATGGCTTTGGCAAGGTTGATAGAATCGGATTTCAATATTTCGTTCGTTCCCACCTGGATCAAAGTGGGCGGCAGCCCCCTTAAATCCGCAAACAGCGGCGAAAGGCTGGGGTCCTCCCATTCCAGGGTGCTGTTTGCTCCGCGGTAAGCGGTGCGGCAGGAATCAATATAGTCGTGGGTCAGCATGGGATCCAGCGCGGCACATTTCTGATAGGATGCCCCCTGCATCGTCATATCGGTCCAGGGGCTCATCAGCACCAGGGCACGCGGCTGGCTGCGGCCCTGGGCCTTTACGGCAAGGGCCAGTTCCAGCGCCAGGTTGCCGCCCGCCGAATCCCCGGCCACGATCACATCCCGCGCACCGATGCCCATATACATCAGGTAGTCCCAGACGCGCAGGGCATCGTCAATGGCGGAAGGATACGGCGCTTCGGGGGCAAGGCGGTATTCAAAGCTGAGTACATCGCACCCGGTGGAAAGCGCCAGTTTGCTGGCCAGCACGCGGGCATAGCCCAGCTGGCCGCAGGTGTAGCCGCCGCCATGGCAGTATAGCACCACATGGCGGCGGTCATGCCCCTGGTTCATCCGCACCCACTCCGCCGAAACATTGTTGACGGTGATGGGCGTGGTGTTGATCAACAGGTTGGGGGTAACCAAACGGGCAAACAGCTCCTGGGCGGCACGCTGGCGTTCCAGGTCCTCCGGCTGGGTAGAGCCGGTGCTGGTCACACTGTGCACCGCCTTGATGGCTTTCATCATGGGGGTCAGGTCATCGGTCTCCGCGGCCTGTTTGCGGGCGTTGCGCAGGCGGTGCAGACGTTTCAGGGGAATACGTTTTTTCTCCTGCATAGAGCGTTCCTTTCCTTGGGGGTCAGTGGGTGGATTCAAATGCCGATTTTGGCCCGCAGGCGCACCCACAGGCTGCGCAGCAGCGGCGGGCGGGCGGCAGGCAGGCAGCAGAGCCGCCACACGGTTTGGTTTTCCGGCATGCGGCCGCTGCGGGTGTATTTGTGGTAGAGCACCGTCAGCTGGCGCATTTTCGCCTTGCCGGGCAGGTGCAGCACGCAGATAGGGTCGCAGCAGTAGTTCGTGGAAACATAATAAAAATGCCCACCCAGCCAGTACCGGAACACATACGCGTTGGCGGCCCGCACGGGCTTGCCCGCCAGCTGGCTGCGGTAGGCCGCAGCATCCAAAATGGCTTCGTCGCCGTCCTGGCTGCGCACGCCGGTCTGCTGCATCCGGTCAAACACATTGCGGCATTCGGCCATAAAATCCTGCAGCCGGGCCGTGCTGCCCGCCACGAACTCGCCGCCAAAGTGGGTCAGCACATGGGGAGCGCCCTCCGGCCAAAGTTCATCATAGGTGTGGGAGATGCGGGCCGTCATGGGCTGGCTGGCCGCATGGGGCACCTGATACAGCAGCACGGCTTCCGCGGCTTCGCGCCAGATATCCTGATAGCCGCGCTGGGTAAAGGTATCGGAATCCAGCATCAGGTAGTTTTCGTAATGCTCGGTTTCGAGCAGATACTGCATGGCGCACAGCTTGTAATACGCCAGGGACCAGTCTAAATCCGCTTCAAAGCGGTAGTTGTCAAACGGACAGGCGATTACACGGATGCCCGCCTGGGACAGCTGCGCAGCATAGGGTTCCGGCACAGCGGTGTTGGTCACAAGGGCTGCATCGCAATTCTGGTTTTTCTGTTTTGCGCTGACAAGGCTGACCACAATGCAGCGGTAGAATACCTCGCTGCCCAGGTTGGCATTGCTGCCCTCGCGGTAGCCCTCCAGTGTGGCAAAGGCTGTAAAGATCAGGTTCATTCCATTCCCCACTTTTCCGGGAAGTTCCGGCCGCCTTACCGCATTCCCTTGTTGTCATCTTTTCCTATTATTTTATTATTATAGTCCTGTACGCAAGGCTTGTCTATTATTGTTGTACATTTGTTAAGCATTGGTCTACAAACTGGAAGTTATCAGTCCAAAATCAGAACTCCAGCGCAATCGGACATTTTCGTAAATGAAAGAGCCGGAAAATCTTTTCTCAGTTCCTCAATGACAAAGTAGATTTCATCATTATCCCATGTGTCTCCTGCCTTCAATTTACACTCTTCTAAGTCCTTTCGTGTTTCAAAGGCAACATCGCCGATTATAATTTTACCGTTTTCCTTTAAGTAGTTACGCAAGTCTAACAGAAAGTTGCTTTTTTGCGCATCCGTCAAATGATGCAGAGAGTATGTCGCAACAATATAATCATAACGAAAGTTCCGCAATGGTTCGACAAGCCCTTTTGAAAAGTCCCCCTGATATAACTGTGCATTTGGCATTTTCTCAGATGCCAATGCAATCATTCTTGATGAAAAATCCTGTCCATAAATGGAACAGCCTCGCTCGTATAGTTTTGTCGTTAATGTGCCTGTTCCGAATCCAATATCCAGCACAACGGCATTTCCGGCTCGCATTATAGTCTGAAAAATGAACCAAAGTACCTTTTTATAACCGGCAAAAGGGTATGTGTTTTCCTCATCAGAAATGCCAACAGTTTTGTCATAATCACCAGCCCAAAAGTCGAACCCTTTGTCGTTTAACATACTTACTTCCTCCAAAAATTCCGAGTTGCCCTCACAAGCTCATGTCGGCCATGTCTTCACACACCCTGCACCCCAAGGTCACGCAGGATGTCGGCGCGGGTTTCCAGCGCAAGGGCAGCAATGCGCCGGATGCGCTCCGGCGTCATGTAGGGGGCAAGGCCGCTGATAGAGAACGCGCTGTCCGCCTTGCCGCCGGGGCCGGGTATGGCCAGCGCCACGCAGCGGATGCCAAGCTCGTTTTCCTCATCGTCAATGGCATAGCCGCAGGCGCGCACCTCGTTCAGCTGGGCGCACAAAGCAGGCAAATCGGTCACAGTGCGGACCGTCAGCTTTTGCGGGCTGCTGTGCCGCCACACATCCTCCACCTCTTCTTCGGTCAGGGTAGCCAGGATGGCTTTGCCCACACCGGTACAGTACAGCGGGCTGCGCAGCCCCACCCGGCTGGACATCCGCATGGGGCCGCTTTCCGTTTTATATATGTACACGATATCCTGTGCATCGCGGATGACCAGGTGCACCGCTTCGCCGGTGCGCTGGGCCAGGCGTTCCAGGTGTACCTTGGCAACGCTCATCACATCCATGCTGTTGACGATGCCGGAAGAAATTTCAAACATCTTTAAAGTCAGGCGGTACTTGCCGGTTTCGCCGTCCTGCGCGGCATATCCCAGGCTGACCAGGCTGCCCAACAGGCGGTGGGTTGTGCTTTTGGCCAGGTGAGCGTCTTCCGCCAGGCGCTGCAAACTGGCTCCGGCCGGGTGGGCGGCCAGCACTTCGATCAGCTCAAAAATGCGCGCAACGCTCTGCACGCCGCCCTTATCAGGATTTTTTACGGTTTGGTCCTCCATAACGCATCCTCCGCAAAAATTAACAAAAAATTCATAATTTATAACTTTGCCCGGTTCTGCTCCCACCGGGCCGGAATTGTTCCGCATTGTGGAATTAAGTATACCAGCAAACGGCGTTTTTCGCAAGTAGCATCCCACAAGGCGGAACCCCCTCAATATTGCCAAAAAAGGCTCCGCTCCGACTGGTAAAATTGACCGATTGACGGCGCGGCGCAAAATTTGTATAATAAATTCAGCAAATTGCGGAACGGTGTTCCACCATAAGGAACCGCTTCACAACTGATGTAAACTTTGTTAATGTAAGGAGAATGCGTTATGAATTCTGTCCTTGAGCGCGTTTACGAAATTGGTATCATCCCCGTTATCGCTTTCAACAGCGTGGACGAGGCTATTCCTCTGTGCAAGGCTTTGATGGATGGCGGCCTGCCGGCTGCTGAGGTCACCTTCCGCACCGCATGTGCTGAAGAGTGCATCAAGAAGATTCACGAAGAACTGCCCAATATGCTGCTGGGCGCCGGCACTGTGCTGACCGTTGACCAGGCTGACCGTGCTATGGCTGCCGGTGCTTCCTTCATCGTTGCTCCCGGCTTCGACCCCGAAGTCTGCAAGCATGTTATCGACAAGGGCGGTATCATGATGCCCGGCACCGCCACCTCCGGCGAGATGCAGCAGGCCATGAACATGGGCTGCGAAGTTGTTAAGTTCTTCCCCGCTGAAGCAAACGGCGGCGTGGACAAGCTGAAGAACATCGGCGCTGCCCTGAAGACCTGCAAGTGGATGTGCACCGGCGGCGTCAACGCCAAGAACGTGAACAACTACCTGGGCTACAACCAGATTATTGCTGTCGGCGGCACCTGGATGTGCAAGTCCGACAAGATCAAGGCCGGCGCATGGGATGAGATCACCGCCATGAGCAAAGAGGCTGTCAACGTAATGCTGGGCCTGGAACTGGGCCACATCGGCATCAACTGCGCTGACGAAGCCGAAGCTGCCAAGACCGCCGAGACCATCGGCAGCCTGCTGAGCATGGCTGTTAAGCCGGGCAACTCCAGCATCTTTGTTGGCAAGAAGGAATTTGAGATCATGAAGAAGCCGGGCCGCGGCACCCATGGTCACATCGCCATCCTGACCAACAATGTTGACCGCGCTATCTATCACCTGAGCCAGCGCGGCGTCAAGTTCGATATGGACAGCAAGAATGTTAAGGACGGCAAGACCATCGCCATCTACTTTGCTGACGAAGTTGCCGGCTTCGCCATCCACCTGGTTCAGAAATAATCTGTTGCCACTGTGCAGCAGGTTTGCGCCTGACGGCGCGGTATATTTACAATAAATACAAGGAGTTTCAATATGAAAGTCGTTACTTTTGGCGAACTGATGATCCGTCTGCAGCCGTTCAACTACGAGCGCTTTGTTCAGGCCAACAACCTGGAGTTCACTTTCGGCGGCGGCGAAGCTAACGTTGCTGTTTCCCTGGCAAACTACGGCATGGACGCTGTCTATGTGACCAAGCTGCCCGCACACGCCATTGGTCAGGCCGCTATCAATAGCCTGCGCCGTTACGGCGTTGACACCAGCAAGATCGTCCGCGGCGGCGACCGTGTTGGCATTTACTTCAACGAGAAGGGCGCTTCTCAGCGTGGTTCTGTCTGCATCTATGACCGTGCACACTCTGCCATCCAGGAAGCTTCCACCGCTGACTTCGATTGGGATTCCATCTTTGAGGGCGTGGATTGGTTCCACTTCACCGGCATCACCCCGGCCCTGGGCCCCAATGTTGTTGACATCTGCCGCGAAGCCTGCAAGGCTGCCAAGGCTCATGGCGTTAAGATCAGCTGCGACCTGAACTACCGCGGCAAGCTGTGGACCCGCGAGGAAGCCCGCGCTGCTATGACCGACCTGTGCCAGTACGTTGACGTCTGCATCTCCAACGAGGAAGATGCTAAGGACGTGTTCGGCATCGAGGCTGAGGCCACCGATATCTACGCTGGCGAGATCAACCGCGAAGGCTACAAGAGCGTTGCCAAGCAGCTGGCTGACAAGTTCGGCTTTGAGAAGGTTGCTATCACCCTGCGTGAGAGCCATTCTGCTTCTGACAACGGCTGGAGCGCCATGCTGTACGACGTTGCTTCCAACGAGTACTGCTTCAGCAAGAAGTACGAGCTGCGCATCATCGACCGCGTTGGCGGCGGTGACTCCTTCGGCGGCGGCCTGATCTACGCCCTGCTGAACGGCAAGACCACCCAGGAAGCTGTTGAGTTTGCTGTTGCTGCCTCCGCTCTGAAGCATTCCATCGAAGGCGACTACAACATGGTTACTGTTGCTGAGGTCGAGAAGCTGGCTGGCGGCGACGGTTCCGGCCGTATCCAGCGCTAATTTTCCGCACAACAATTTCCCGTATCTTACGGTTTACCTTCCTATAAAAGAGATTCGCTTTGGCGGATCTCTTTTTTTGTTTGGGTGGTTTTTGTTTTTGGGGGAGGGGTGTTTTGATGTTTTTTATTTCAGGGCAACACCGCACAATTCCCGCCTGACGGCTTAAGCACCGCTCCGGCGGCTGCGGCACTTAGAATTATGCGGTATTGCCCTTACCATTTACAACAAACGCTGCAAATTACCTGTAGGGGACGATGCTCGCCATCGTCCCACCCGCCGGGTCCTGCCATATCTCCCACCGCCAAAACTCGCAAATCTCTTTCCCCCCTCTCATCTACGCGTCTTATTGTAAACCTCAATCTGCTCTCTCCGTTGACATTTCATTTTTTCCCGCGGTATACTATACCTCAGTTTGCGCAAACTTTTTGGGGAAAGGCGGTTACGGCATGTCAGTCAAAGCACAGGTCCTCAGCGCGCTGGACGCAGCGCGCGGGCGGTATATCTCCGGGCAGGAACTTGCCGACCAGCTCGGCGTCAGCCGGGCCGCCATCTGGAAAGCCGTCACTGCCCTGCGTGCGGACGGCACCCCCATTGAAGCCATTACCAACCGCGGCTATGCTCTGCCCCACGGGGCAGACCTGCTGAACGCGGACGCCATCACAGCGCTGCTGGCCCCTGCCGTTGCGCAGGCGGTACAGATCACTGTGGTGGACCGCCTGCCCGGCACCAATGCGGCGCTGCGCACCCAGGCCACCAACGGCGCGCCGGAGGGCCTTGTGCTGATTGCCCAGGCCCAGTCCGCTGGGCGCGGGCGGCGCGGGCACAGCTTTTTCTCCCCGCCGGGCGGGCTGTACCTGAGCATTTTGCTGCGGCCGGCATTCAGCACCCGCCAGTCCCCGCAGATCACCGCATTGGCCGCAGTTGCCGCTGCCCGTGCAGCGGAGCAGCTGTGCAGCACGCCCATCCAGATCAAATGGGTGAACGACCTGTGGAAGAACGGCAAAAAGGTCTGCGGTATTCTGACCGAAGCCGCCGTAGACCTGGAATCCGGCATGCTGGATTATGCCGTGCTGGGGCTTGGTTTCAACCTGGTTCAGCCGTCCGGCGGCTGGCCCAAGGAGCTTGCCGCGGTGGCGGGTTCTCTGTTTGATTCTGCCCCCGCCCCCGGTGCCCGCGCGGCACTGGCGGCAGCGTTTTTGAACGAGTTCTGGGCGCTGTACCACACCGGCCTGCGCGGCAGCTGGCTGGATGATTACCGCCGCCGCCAGGCCCTGACGGGCCGCCATGTGACCCTGATCCCCAACGGCAGCGAACCGCGCGGGGCTACGGTGCTTGGCATTGACGATGACTGCCGCCTGCTGGTGCGCTGTGATGGCGACCTTGCCCCCACAGCATTCGGCAGTGATGAGATCCGCGTGATTCCAGAGTTGGGCGCACTTGCCTGACGTTCCGGCATTGCATATTAAGGTGTATCTGAAAACAAAGAAAATGACGGATATTTCGCAAACACAAGCAGGATTTAAGGCAAAGAGCCGCAGGAATCCTTTGTGGATTCCAAGGTTTTTTAACGCAAAATCCGGCTGTGTTTGTAGAAATAAGCTAAATTTTCGACTTTTTAGATACACCTAAGAGAGTGAGGAAAGTTATCATGAATACAACTGCTTCCAACGCCCGCCTGCACAAGATGGTGGGCTGCGCCCTGTTTGCCGCCCTGACCGCTGTTTGCAGCCAGCTGGCTATCCCTATGCCGTGGGGCGTGCCGATCAATCTGGCACTGTTTGCCGTATACATGGCGGGCACCATGCTGGGCCCCGTATGGGGTGCCGCCAGCCAGCTGGTTTACCTGCTGCTAGCCGCTGTGGGTGTTCCCGTTATGGCCGGTATGCAGGGCGGCCCCGCTGTTCTGCTTGGCAAAACCGGCGGCTATGCCATCGGCTACCTGCTGGCCGCGCTGATTGCCGGTGCCTTTACCGCCAAGCTGCCCCGCAAGTTCGGCTGGCTGGCCTTGGGCTGCGTGGTTGGCTGCGCCGCCTGCTATGTGCTGGGCACCATCTGGTTTATGGTGCTGACCGGCCTTGACCTGCCCACCAGCCTGACTTACTGCGTGATTCCCTACCTGCCGGGCGACGTGATCAAGATTGCCCTGGCCAGCCTGCTGACCATCCAGCTGGACAAGCGCATGCCGAAGATCTGAGCTTATCTTCTCCCATGTTTTCTGCGCACCCCTTACTGATAAGGGGGTGCGCTTTTTTTGCTGCCTACCTGCCGCGCTTTATTGCACCCACTTCCTGCACATGGTATAATGGTTACACTACACAAAACATGAGGTACGCCAATGAAATGGATCGCTGTTGATTACGGGGAGCGCCGCACGGGGCTGGCGGTATGTGATGCTTCGGAGCTGATCGTTACGCCTGTTACCCCGCAGATTGAGGAAAAAAGCCTGAACAAAGTAGCGGAGGCTGCCGCCGCTGCCCGGCTGGCCCAGGGGGCTGAGGGCGTTGTGTGCGGCCTGCCCCGCAACATGGACGGCACCGAGGGTTCCCGCTGCGTAAAAAGCCGCCGCTTTGCCGCGCGGCTTGCCACCGCCTGCGGGGTGCCCGTTGTGCTGTGGGATGAACGCCGCACCACGGTAACGGCGGCAGGCATTCTTTCGGCCAACAGTACCTTTGGCGCAGACCGCAAAGCTCGGCTGGATTCGGTTTCCGCCGCAGTGATCTTGGAAAGTTTTCTGGCATGGCGCAAAGCCCACCCCGGCGAAGAACCGCCGGAGGTTGCCGCGCCCACTGCCCCGGAGCAAGCATAACAAGGAGGTTTTCCCATGCCTGAAGCACTTACCCGCATCCCCACCCATGCCGCCATTATTGTGGACGGCAACCGCCGCTGGGCCAAGAACCGCGGCCTGCCCGCCAGCTTTGGCCACAAGGCCGGTTTTGACCGCCTGAAAGAAATCACCCGCTATGCTGTGGGTGACTGCGGCATCAAGGTGCTGAGCCTGTATGTTTTTTCCACCGAGAATTTTGCCCGCGATGCCAAGGAAGTCGGCTACCTGATGGACCTATTTGCCAATAACTTCCGCACCATTGCCGAGGAAATGAACGAGCGCGACTGTCAGGTACTGTTTAGCGGCCGCCGTGAAGGGCTGCAGCAGCGCGTGCTGGACGCTATGGACTACATGATGGACCTGACGAAGGACAACAAGACCGGCATTGTGAACTTCTGCCTGAACTATGGTTCCCACGCCGAGCTGACCGATGCCATGCGCGCCATTGCCGGTGAGGTGCAGAACGGCACTCTGGCCCCGGCTGACATCAACGAGCAGACGATTGAAAGCCACCTGTACCGCCAGCTGCCCCCTGTGGACTTTATGATCCGCACCAGCGGCGAGGAACGCATCTCCAACTTCCTGCTGTGGCAGTGCGCCTATGCGGAGTTCTATTTTACCCCGGTGCTCTTCCCGGATTTCACCAAGCAGTGCTTTGATGAAGCCCTGGCCGAATACGCCCACCGTGACCGCCGGATGGGCGGTAACACCAAAAAGAAATAATCACACAAAAATATCCCACAGGTTTTGGCTGATATGCCATGAAACCTGTGGGATATTTTTTATTGGGCTGCATATTCTATTACTGGGCGCTGGAATCCGAAGCCGCACTGTCGGCGGTATCATCGGCGCTGGGGCCGGGGTAATTATCAATGGTTACCTTGTAAATGGTAACGGTGCTGTCTTCCTGCGGGCGGTAGGTATCGGTTTCGTCCTCATTCTTCACCGTAGGAACACAAGCAATCTGATCCACCACATCCATGCCCGCGTATACCTGGCCAAACACGGTATCGGTGTTATCCAGGTAGGGCAGCCCGCCCGCCGCGGCATAGGCGGAGACCTGCTCATCGGAATAGCCGTTATCTCGCAGTTGCTGCTGCATGGTTTCATCCACGCTGTTTGGCAGGGCTGTGACAAAATAGAACTGGCTGTTGCCGCCCGTCACCTCGCCGCCCTGGGCAAAGGCCGCGCAGAGCGCACCGGCATAGTGGCGCAGGCTGCTGTCCGCTTCCAGCGGGTAGGGGTTATTGGACCAGATGGTCGCGCCGCCGCTGCCCGTTCCGCCTGCATCACCGCCCTGCACGGCAAAGCCGTATTGGGCGCGCCAGATCACCGTATTATCATAGTAGCCGCTGCGGGCCAGGCCCACAAAATTCTGTACCGCCATGGGGGCAGCGTCCGGGTAAAGCACAGCGCGCACCTCGCCAAGGGAAGTGGAAAAGATGGCGATAAAATCCCCGTCAGACGGCTGGGCAAACTGGCGTTCCCCGCTTTCCACTGCGGCGCGCTGCGGGGCTTTATGGCTGGTTTCCGCGCCGGAACAGCCGCACAGCAGCAGGGCAAAAGCCAGCGCCGCAGCCAGCACCGCGGCATGGATGAGTCGTTTCATGGGCATACCCCCTTGGACAAAAATACCGCAATAAATCTTTTTACGGCTCAGCGAATTTATTCAATACATAGAATATTATATCACAGATTTGGTGAAATGAATAGCTTGACGTTTGAGGAAAAACACGGTAAACTAGATACAGACAAAACGAGGGGAAACAACAAAATATGCCCCTTTTTGATGACAGGAGAAACTGACCATGGCAGATGAACTGACCCCCGAAATGCTTCAGGAAGCACAGCCGGATCTTTTGACCCTTGAGGACGAAGACGGCAAGGAATGCACCTTTGAAGTGATCGACGCGACCGAAGTAAACGGCACCCGCTACCTGGCCGTGATCCCCTATCAGGAAGATCCCGAAAGCCTGGACGAAGAGGCCGAACTGATTCTGATGCGGATCGGCACCGATGAGGCCGGTGAATATATGGACATTGTGGATGACGACGAAGAACTTTTGACCGTTGGCAAAGTGTTTGAAGAGCGTCTGCGCGCCATGTATGACATCGACGATGACGATGTGGAAGGCCAGCCCTCTTAACCGCATCGCAGCACTTAGCTAAACCCTGCGTGGTTCGATTTGTTGCAGCTTTATATAATCCTACTAATCAATCTTTGGGAGCCCGGATTTGTCCCCCGCCGGATCGCAGACCTCCCGCCCCGTGTATACACGGCAAGCGGAAGAAGGGAGCGTGATTGCGGGTGCAGGGCACCCACCTGCCATATAACGGTAGGTTTTGATTGGCTGCAGACGGCCGCGCGGGATTTTTTGTACACCTTACAGGGGAAGGGAATGCCTCTCCCCTTTTTTTTCGCGCTGCTACGCTGCGCGAAAATGAATAATTCATAATGAATAAAGAATAATGTTGGTGGACCGCCTCGCGTTGCTCGGCTCAAGAAATGCGGCTTGGGCCTATCTTTAATATGCGTGCGTGGCACGCATACCAGCATTATTCTTTATTCTCTATTCTTTCTTAATTTTATCGAAAGGTTGTTGTCGTTTTGGGTAAGCAGATCAAAGCGGGCGAAAAGCTGCCGTTTTTCAAATACGATACCCCGTACAGCGCGGCCAACAGTTTCCGCCAGCTTTTGGCGGAGCATGCACCGCTGGTACTGGTGTTCATGAGCAACTTCGGCCACCCCATCACCCGCACCTTTGTGGGTCGGTATGCCGCCACCTATGACGAGCTGACCGGCGGCAGCCTGGCGCTGGTGGTGCGTTCCCGCGCGGACCGCCTGGCCCGCAGCGTGGGGCCGGATACCCTGCCTTATCCTCTGCTGTGCGATGCGGACGGCGTTCTGTATGACCTGCTGGATATTCCCACCCGCAGCGGAGCGCTGAGCACCTACAGCCTGGAAGCATGGCAGATCATGCGGGATGCCAAGCGCCGCGGCTATCACTCGCCTGCCAACGGTCAGCAGCAGCTGCCGCTGACCCTGGTGCTGGACAAGGACGGCACGGTGCTGTTCAGCCATTACGGTGCCAGCCTGACCGATGTTCCGGCGGACTGCGGTGCGGCCCAGTCCTTGTTGGAAGATCTGGACGTAGCCAAGCCGGTAGATGTGGACGATGCCGATGTGACCATCTATGCGGACCCCGGCGCAGCGCCGGATATTCCCGGCCTGACTCCGCATGTACATGAATACGCCCAGCCGAACCTGGGTGAAACCGGCGTGTTCAGCGTGTTTGACGACGCCTATAAAGACGAAGAGTAAGCAAAACAAAACCCGCGCCCCTTCCGCTGTGTTGTACCACAGCTGGCAGGGGCGCGGGTTTTTATTGCTTTATAGGGTGTTGTTTACTGCATCACTGCGCCCAGGTTGGCGGAAGCCACCATGCGGGCGTAACGGGCCAGCCAGCCGGACTTGACATTCGGCTCCGGCTGGACGTAAGCAGCCTTGCGGCGTGCCAGCTCTTCATCGCTGACGGCCAGATGGATGGATGCTTCGGGGATGTTGATCTCGATGGTATCTCCTTCTTCAATCAGGCCGATGGGGCCGCCGGAAGCAGCCTCCGGGCTGACATGGCCGATAGCAGCGCCGCGGGAAGCGCCGGAGAAGCGGCCGTCCGTGATCAGGGCCACGGTGGTGTCCAGCTTCATGCCAGCCAGTGCGCTGGTGGGATTCAGCATCTCACGCATACCGGGGCCGCCCTTGGGGCCTTCGTAACGAATGACCACCACATCGCCGGGTACAATCTTGCCGTCATAGATGGCCTGGATGGCGGTTTCCTCGCTGTTAAACACGCGGGCCGGGCCGGAGTGGACCTGCATTTCCGGTGCAACGGCGCTGCGCTTGACCACACAGCCGTCCGGGGCAATATTGCCCCACAAAATCTGCAGGCCGCCGGTCTTACTGTAGGGATTCTCGATGGAGCGGATGGCCTTATCGTTCATGATGTGGGCACCGGCGATGTTCTCGCCCAGCGTTTTGCCGGTAACGGTGGGAACATCCAGATCCAGCAGCCCGGCCTTAGCCAGCTCTGCCTGCACAGCGGGAATGCCGCCAGCAGCGTACAGATCCGGCATGTGGGTGGGGCCTGCGGGAGCCAAGTGGCAGAGGTTCGGGGTCTTAGCGCTGATCTCGTTGAAGAGCTTCAGGTCAATGGGCACACCGGCTTCGTAAGCGATGGCCAGCAGGTGCAGCACCGTGTTGGTGGAGCAGCCCAGGGCCATATCGCAGGTCAGGGCGTTGCGGATGGAGCGTTCGTTGATGATCTGGCGGGCGGTCACATTGTTCTTGACCAGATCCATGATGACCATACCGGCCTTTTTGCCCAGCTGCAAACGCTTGGAGTAAACCGCCGGGATGGTGCCGTTGCCGGGCAGGGCAATGCCGATGGCCTCGCACAGGCAGTTCATGCTGTTGGCGGTGTACATGCCGGAGCAGGAGCCGCAGGACGGGCAGCAGTTGCAGGTGCAATCTTCCAGCTGGGCGTCATCGATCATGCCGGCCTTGTAAGCGCCGACGGCTTCAAACATTTTGGAAAGGCTGACTTCATCGCCGCCATAACTGCCAGCCAGCATGGGGCCGCCGGAACAGACAATGGCGGGCACATCCATGCGCACAGCGGCCATGACCATGCCGGGAACGATCTTATCGCAGTTGGGCACCAGAACCAGGCCGTCCAGCTGGTGGGCCATAAACATGGTCTCCACACTGTCGCAGATCAGCTCGCGGGAGGCGAGGGAGTACTTCATGCCGATATGGCCCATGGCAATGCCATCGCAAACACCGATGGCCGGAACCAGCACCGGGGTGCCGCCCGCCATGCGGATGCCTGCCTTGACGGCATCGGCCAGCTTATCCAGGTTCATATGGCCGGGAACGATCTCACTGTAAGCCGAAACCACGCCGATCAGCGGGCGTTCCAGCTCTTCCGGGGTGTAGCCCAGAGCATAGAACAGGCTGCGGTTTGGGGCGCGCTCCGGGCCTTTTTTAACGTTATCACTTCTCATATTTTTCTCTCCTTTGCAGCGGGAAAATGGCATGGTCCTTTTTAGGGGCAATCTTTGCTGTTTATAGTATCGCACAAATACCAGAAACAAGCAAATAAATTCATGTTCCGGAACGGTCGCTACGCCCGCGGGCACGTTTCGGAGGCCCGCAGGGCAGCACCCCGGCTCTTAGGCTGGAGATAGACCGTTCTCTAAGGCAATATCGCATAATTCTAAGTGCCGATACGGCGAGCGAGGTGCGGCAGATGCCGTGCCGCAGCTGCCGGAGCGGTGCTTAAGCCGCAAGGCGGGAATTGTACGGTGTTGCCCTATAAATAAATTTTAGTTATCTCGCGAGGAACCACCCCTCAGGCCGCTTCGCGTCCAGCTCCCCTCCAGGGGAGCCAATATCCTGCCTTAGGTCGTGCTTGGCTCCCCTTTGAGGGGAGCTGTCTGCAACGCAGACTGAGGGGTGGTTCCCCGCGCAGAGCCTGAAACTAGCAATAGATTCATGTTTCGGAACGGTCAAGACCGTTCCCTGCAAATCGGGCTTATGGTATGCAGCTGCCCCCGTAGGGGGCGCACATCGTGCGCCCGCGGCCTTAACATGACAGTCACACCAAACAAGCACAGGGCGGCCATGCCCCGGAACATCCGGTTTCCCGGCTGCCAGAGGGCTGGCCGCCCCATGTTTATGCCCGCAGATGCAGGCCAACTATTACGTCAGATGTCCGGAATTCGATTACTTCTTCATCCAGCTCATCATGCCGCGCAGTTCCTTGCCGACCTTTTCGATCAGGTGCTCGGACTGCATACGGCGCTGTGCCAGGAAGTGGACCTTGCGGCCGCCCTTCGGGCTCATCTCGGTCAGGAACTCGGAAGCGAAGGTGCCATCCTGGATCTCGGTCAGGACCTTCTTCATCTCCTTGCGGGTTTCCTCGGTGATCAGGCGCTTGCCGGTGCGGTAGTCGCCGTATTCAGCGGTGTTGGAGATGGAGTAGCGCATCTTGTCAAAGCCGCCCTCGTTGATCAGGTCAACGATCAGCTTCATCTCGTGGCAGGTCTCGAAGTAAGCCATTTCCGGTGCGTAGCCAGCTTCCACCAGGGTGTCAAAGCCAGCATGGATCAGCTCGCAAACGCCGCCGCAGAGCACAGCCTGCTCACCGAACAGGTCGGTCTCAGTTTCCTCCTTGAAGGTGGTCTCCAGGATGCCTGCACGGCCGGCACCGATGCCGGAAGCGTATGCCAGGGCGATCTCCTTTGCCTTGCCGGTGTAATCCTGCTCTACGCAGATCAGGGACGGGCAGCCTTCGCCTTCAGTGTACAGGCGGCGGACAATGTGGCCGGGGCCCTTGGGAGCGATCATGATAACGTCAACATTTTTCGGGGCAACAATGGTCTTGAAATGGATGTTGAAGCCGTGTGCAAAAGCCAGTGCCTTGCCCTCGGTCATGTAGGGGGCAACCTGGCTGTTGTAGATGTCAGCGCACAGTTCATCGGGAACCAGCATCATAACAACATCGCCGGCCTTGGCAGCCTCTTCAACTTCCATCACCTTAAAGTTTTCATGGGTTGCAGCAAACTCGGATGCCTTTTCCCAGTGGGCAGAGCCCTTGCGCAGGCCGACAACAACGTTCACGCCGCTTTCAGCCAGGTTTTCGGAATGGGCATGGCCCTGGGAGCCAAAGCCGATAACAGCAACGGTCTTGCCGTCAAGCACGCCGAGGTTGCAGTCGGAATCATAATACTTTTTGATTGCCATGATAATTTCTCCTTTGTTTTGTTTGTATGGTTTGTAAAAATAAAAACGTATCTATCTTCAACCCGCCGCCGGGGATTCCTGAAAGGGCTGCGGGCCAAATGCAAGTTCGTTGAACCGCAAAAGCTGCTTTATTCTTCGTCCTGCGGGCAGTGGGTGCCGGGCAGCGGCAGCTGAGCGGCGCGTACTTCCTGCGGGGGCTTTTGCATGTGGGGATGCTTGCCGCCGCGCTCCAGCGCGGTAATGCCGGTGCGGCACAGTTCCAGGATATCGTATCCGCTGAACATTTTCAGGAAGGCGTTGATCTTTTCCGGGCGGCCGGTCAGTTCAAACACCATAGAGTCCGGCGAAAGATCAATGATCTTGGATTTATAGATCGTAGCGATTTCCCGCATTTCGGCACGCTCGGCGGTATTGCAGGCCACTTTCAGCAGCAGCAGTTCCCGCTGCAGGCTCTTATCCGGGGTCAGTTCAAATACCTGGCGGGTCACTTCCAGCCGCTCGGTCTGTAAAATCAGCTGGCTGATGGCGGCATCGTCGCCATGCAGGGTAACGGTAATGCGGCTGACCGCCGGGTCGTTGGTGGCGGAAACCGTCAGGCTGTCAATGTTGAAGCCGCGGCGGCAGAACAGGCTGGACACGCGCGCCAAAACACCGTTATGGTTATCCACCAGCAGACTGATGACCCGCCGGGGTGCCGTTGTTGCGGCAACTTTGTTCGGATTTTGATTTTGCTGCATTGCGTGCTGCCTCCTTACTCCATGATGATATCGTTGATATCGCCGCCGCCGGGGATCATCGGCAGAACCTTTTCATCCTTGCCGATGCGGCAGTCGATCCAGGAAGGACCTTTCTGCTTCATGGCGTCGGCGAACGCTGCCTTGAACTCGGCAATATTAGTAGCACGATACCCCTTTGCGCCAAACGCTTCAGCCAGCTTTACAAAGTCGGTGCGGCGCTGGGGATCGGTGTTGGAATAGCGCTTGCCGTAAAAGCTGGTCTGCCACTGGCGCACCATGCCAAGCACCTGGTTATCAAAAATAACGGTGATGATGGGCAGTTCATAGCTGACGGCGGTGCAGCCTTCGTTCAGGTTCATGTGGAAGGAACCGTCGCCGGTCAGCATGACCACGCGGTGGTCTTTGCCTAGGGCAACCTGTGCGCCAATGGCCGCGCCGTAGCCAAAACCCATGGTGCCCAGGCCGCCGCTGGTCAAAAAGCCGCGGCTCTTGGTGTGGTGCAGGTACTGGGCAGCCCACATCTGGTGCTGGCCGACATCCGTTACATACACGGCCTCGGGGCCGGCCTGCTCACAGATCTCGTTGATGATCTGGTGGGGTTTCAGCTCGGTGAAGCTGTCCTTCGGGTGGTAGTCATTGCGCTGCCATTCACGGATCTGCTCCATCCAGATCTTATGTTCGGTCTTTTCGACATACGGCAGGATGGCTTGCAGGATATAGAAAGCATCGCCTGCCAGTGCCAGATCCACATCCACATTCTTGCCCAGTTCACTGGGGTCAATATCAATCTGGATGATTTTTGCCTTGCTGGCAAACTTATTCGGGTTCAGCGCCACACGGTCCGAGAAGCGGGCGCCAACGGCAATGACCAGATCAGCTTCCGAAATAGCCTTGTTGGCGGCATAGCAGCCGTGCATTCCCAGCATACCCAGGTTGTGCGGCTCGCCATAGCCCAGCACGCCGGCGGCCATCAGGGTGTGGGTGGCGGGCATACCGGTCTTTTCCAGCAGGTCACGCAGGGGCTGGCAGCCCGCCGCGCTGCGCACGCCGCCGCCAAAGTAGACGATCGGGCGTTCCGATTCATTGATGAGCCGTGCGGCTTCCTTGACCTCTTCCTCATTATAGCGGGTCACGGTTCGGATCAGCTCCGGCTCTTTGTGGGTGAACTCGCAGGAGTTCGCGGTGACATCCTTGGGAATATCCACCAGCACAGGGCCCTTACGGCCGGACTGTGCAATGCGGAAGGCTGCCCGCATGGTGTCGGCCAGGTCTTCGACCCTGCGCACGGTGAAGTTGTGCTTGGTGATGGGCATCGTGATGCCCTCAATGTAAGCTTCCTGGAAGCTGTCCCGGCCCAGCAGGCTGGTGGCAACGTTTCCGGTAAAGGCAACCATCGGCACGCTGTCCATATAAGCGGTGGCGATGCCGGTGACCAGGTTGGTGGCGCCCGGACCGCTGGTGGCCAGCACCACACCGGTGCGGCCCGTTGCGCGGGCGTAACCGTCTGCCGCATGGGAAGCGCCCTGCTCGTGGGCGGTCAGGATATGGCGAATACGGTCAGAGTTTTTATATAGTTCGTCGTACAGGTTCAGAACTGCGCCGCCGGGATAGCCAAAAATTGTATCGACCCCCTGCTCCGCGAGCACTTCGACAAAAATCTGCGAACCATTCAGAATCATTGAAAAAACTCCTTTCCGTTTCTTAAAACAACCCCTATGCGGCAGCCTCTATCCAACGCGTCTGAGTAACAAAAAAGCCCCTGCCGCTTGTAGCACGGAATGCCAAACGGCTTCCGTTTTCACAAGAGACAAAGGCGTAAAGCTCTCTGCGGTACCACTCTTATTGGTATAGTACTATACCCACTCAACAGGCTTCCAACAAAGCCCTGTGCTGTAACGGGCACCCCCGGAACCGCCTATTCACCTTGCTTTCGGCAGAACTGCTCCGGAACCAGTTCGCGGCGTACCTGCCCGCTGCCTTGCACCAACCGGCAGCTCTCTGGGGGCGGCAAAAGCCGTTACTAACTTTCCTTCGACACATTTGATTTAGCTATGTGGTTGATTGTACCGCAATTTTTTGCCTTTGTCAACACAAAAACAACAAATTACACAAATAGAGAATTTAGCAGGCTAAAGTCCTGCGTTCTTTCGTAAGGCAATACCGCATAATTCTAAGTGCCGATACGGCGAGCGAGGTGCGGCAGCTGCTAAGCCAAAAGCGCAGATAAT
>NZ_PSQF01000024.1:0-36807 GCF_003324125.1 Subdoligranulum sp. APC924/74
GTATTATCTGCGCTTTTGGCTTAGCATCTGCCGCACCTCGCTCGCCGTATCGGCACTTAGAATTATGCGGTATTGCCCTAAGTTAAAATAATAACGATACGGCTCCTGTTAAGATTTTACCAAGAAACCGCCTTTATTACAAGAGGAAAACCCGGAAATTCAAGAAAAAACCGCGCAAATTTTATGTTTTCCCGCCTTGTCCATCACTGTGCCTGGGCGCGGCAACGCTTGCCGTCCCATTCACCCAGTGTTACGGTCACGATTTCACCGCTTTTGTGCCCCGGCGCATTGACCACAACTGGCAGATACTGTTTGGTGTATCCGGTGAACAAGGTGGAGGACAGTGGGGTTTCCAGCAGCACCTGTGCCGTGCGCCCCTGTGCTGCATGGGCCAGTTCTGCGCGTACCTTCTCCACAGCGGCGGTCATGCGACGGCTGCGGGATTCCTTTTCATGCTCCGGAACCTGATTCGGAAAATCGAACGCGGGCGTTCCTTCGCGGCGAGAATAGGGGAAAACATGTACTTTCAAAAAGCGCTGTCCTGCCACAAATGCCATGCTGTCCTCAAAATCCTGCTCCGTCTCGCCGGGAAAGCCCACAATCACATCGGTCGTAATGCTCACGTTTTCCTCGCCAAAAGCTTCTCGCAGCTTTGCGGCAACGGCGGCATATTGTTCCGTGGTATAAGGGCGGCGCATGGCGCGCAGAGTCTTGCTGCTGCCGCTTTGCAGGCTCAGATGGAACTGCGGGCAAAGCTTCGGCACAGCAGCCAGGCGGCGGATATCGTCATCCGTCAGCATATCCGGGTCAAGGCTGCCCAAGCGGATGCGCTCAATGCCCGCCACAGCCGCCGCATGTTCCACCAGCTCCGCCAGGCCCGTTCCGGTATCTTTGCCATAGCTGGGCAGGCTGATTGCCGTCAGCACAACTTCACAGTAACCGAATGCCGCCAGGCGGCGCAGTTCTTCCAGAATGCTTATTTCGCTGCGGCTGCGCACCGGGCCGCGGGCGCGGGGAATCACGCAATAAGCGCAGCGGCGGTTGCAGCCATCTTCTACCTTCACAAATGCGCGGGTGTGATCTGCAAAGCGGTCCATCGGCAGTTCTTCAAAGCTTTCGCCCTTCTGGTGCGGGCGAATATCCACCACCTTGGTTTCCTCGCCGTTCAACACTTTTTGCACATCCTGCAAAATGGCGTGGCGGTTGCCGGAACCCGTTACCACATCGGCTTCTTCAATTTTAGCGGCTTCTTCCGGGAACGCCTGCGGGTAACAGCCCGTCAGAACTGTCACCGCGCCGGGGTTTTCGCGTTTGGCGCGGCGCAGCCATTTGCGGCTTTTCTGGTCGCCAAAGTTCGTCACGGTGCAGCTGTTGACCACATAAACATCCGCACCGTCTTTTTCTTCCACTACGGTAAACCCATTTTGCTCAAACAGCTGGGCCAACGCACCCGTTTCGTTCTGGTTGACTTTACAGCCGAGGGTATAAAAACAAACTCTCATCGTATTCCGTCCTTCTATTGGTTAACGCTCTATTAGTATTATAATAGAATCTGCCCATTCTGACAAGGCTCCACCGCCCACACAGAAAAAGATGAGTGGTAATACCATGCGGCTGCAATAAACATCCCTTATACCGCATACAATATCACCAAAGCAAAAAACATTCTTGCCGGGCAGCGCCCGGCCAAAGACGATGGCAGGGGAGGCTTTGGTCATGAAAAAGCGGGTTGCAGCCCTGATTTTGGGATTATTTTTTATCTTGAATGCGCTGCCCTGTGCAGCGCTGGATATTAACCCGGCCACCGATCGGGATTTTGATGTTCCCTGCCAGGCGGCTATCCTGATTGATGAAGATTCCGGCACAGTCTTATATGAAAAGAACGCCGACGAGTCCCGCCCTATCGCCTCCATCACCAAGATTATGACGCTGCTGTTGACCTTTGAAGCACTGGAAGCAGGGAAGGTCAGCCTGAGTGATATCGTCCCCGTATCCGAACACGCCTATCATATGGGTGGAAGCCAGATTTGGCTGGAACCCGGCGAACAGCTGACATTAGATGAAATGCTGAAAGCCATCTGTATTTCCTCCGCCAACGATGCCGCAGTAGCCGTTGCCGAATTTATTGGTGGCAGCGAGCCGGTATTTGTGGAGCGCATGAACGCCCGCGCCAAAGAGCTGGGTATGCAGAGCACCACGTTCCGCAACGCCTGCGGGCTGGATGAAGACGGCCACCTTTCCACCGCGCGCGATGTCGCCATCATGAGCCGGGAAATGCTGCTGAACCACCCGGAAATTGAAAATTACTGCACTGTATGGATGGATACCCTGCGCGGCGGTACAACCCAACTGGTGAACACCAACAAACTGCTGAAAAGCTATAATGGCATCACCGGGCTGAAAACGGGAACAACCGGCAAGGCCGGTGTGTGCATCTCCGCCAGTGCATCGCGGGATGATTTGCGGCTGATTGCTGTTGTGCTGGGTTCTTCCAGCGGCAAGGAGCGCTTTGCCGCTGCCACCAGCCTGCTGGATTATGGCTTCGCTATGTTTGAAAGTGCGCTGGTTCCCATCCCGGCAGACGCCCCCAAAACACTGCCCGTGCAGAAGGGTGAAGAGCCCGCGCTGGAACTATGTTACACCGCGCCGGAGCGCTGTCTGGCCGTAAAAGGGCAGGGCAGCGCCCTGCAAGCTGAAGTTGAACTTCCGCAAACGCTGGAGGCTCCCATCCGGGAAGGTTCGGTTATCGGCAGCCTAAACATCAAAAACAGCCAGGGCATTTTGCAAAGCTGCCCAATTATTGCGGCAAAACCCGTTGGCGCGCGCAGTTTTAGCGGTTGTTTCCGGCGTGTTGTCAATGCTTTATGGCTTACAGCGTAAGGTTTTGTGCAAAACGGATGAAAAACGCCAGGTTTTGGCTTGACAATCAAGCGCAAAAACTGTATCATGAAGTTACTAAATTATGGATGAGGAGGATTTAAGCGATGAGCGTCAAATACAATGGCAAACATCTTGCAAAGTTTATCCGTCCCGAAGAATATGATACGATCTTCCCGCAGGTCGAGCTTGCCCACCAGCAGTTGGAATCCCGTTCCGGTGCTGGCAATGATTTTTTGGGCTGGCTGGACCTGCCTGTTAATTATGACAAGGAAGAGTTCGCCCGTATCAAGGAAGCAGCCAAAAAGATCCGTGAAGATTCCGATGTGCTGCTGGTCGCCGGTATCGGCGGCTCTTACCTGGGCGCACGCGCTGTTGTCGAAGCAGTCAAGGGCCTGTATCACAACGATACCGAGGACGGCCTGAAGATTTATTTCTGCGGTAACACAATTTCTCCCACTTACCTGAACGACATCATTAAGGTGACCAAGGGTAAGCGTTTCTCCATCAATGTTATTTCTAAATCCGGTACCACCACCGAAACCGCTCTGGCGTTCCGCGTTCTGCGCAAGTTGCTGGAAGATTCCGTTGGCCCGGAAGAGGCGAACAAGCGCATTTATGCCACCACTGACCGTGCCAAAGGCACCCTGAAGCAGCTGGCTGATGCACAGGGCTGGCCGACCTTTGTTGTTCCTGATGATGTTGGCGGCCGTTACTCTGTTCTGACTGCCGTTGGTCTGCTGCCCATCGCCTGTGCCGGTATCGACATTGATGCCCTGATGAAAGGTGCTGCTGATGCCCGCGAAGCTTACAGCGTTTGCAGCAAGGATAACGATGCTTATCGTTATGCGATGACCCGCAACATCCTGTACCGCAAGGGCAAGGTTGTGGAAACCCTGGCCGCTTTTGAGCCCGACTTTACCATGATGAACGAATGGTACAAGCAGCTGTTTGGCGAAAGCGAAGGCAAAGACCAGAAAGGTCTGATGCCGACTTCCTGCATCTTCTCGACTGACCTGCACTCCATGGGCCAGTTCCTGCAGGATGGTAGCCGCACGATGTTCGAGACTTATGTCGATATCAAGAATACCCGTGAAGATTTTTACATTGAACCGCTGGAAGGCAACTTTGATGGTCTGAATTTCCTAGCTGACCAGAACATGAGCGTTGTAAACCGCAAGGCCATGGAAGGCACCATTCTGGCCCATAATGATGGCGGCGTGCCGATCGGCGTGATTGAAGTGGATTCTCTGGATGCTTATAATGTTGGCTACCTGATTTACTTCTTCTGGAAAGCATGCGCTGTTTCCGGTTATCTGCTGAGCGTCAATCCGTTTGACCAGCCCGGCGTGGAAAGCTACAAAAAGAACATGTTTGCCCTGCTTGGCAAACCCGGTTATGAGGATCGCAAAGCGGAGCTGGAGGCAAAGCTTGGCTAATGCCTGTTTCCGCTTCAATATAAAGGAGGTCACTTCTTATGATTAAACTGATCGTTGGCGCCAAAGGCTCCGGCAAAACCAAGACCATGATCGATATGATCAACAACGCAACCAAGACCACTTCCGGCAACATCGTTGTTATTGAGAAGTCCATGAAACTCACCACCGAGATTAACCACGCAGCCCGCCTGCTGGACGCCGATGAATACGACATCAACGGCGCTGATATGCTGTACGGTTTTGTTGCTGGTGTTCTGGCTGGTAACTATGATATCACCGAACTGTTCATTGACGGCATCCTGAAAATCGTTGACCACAACATGGATGCAGCCGCCAAGGTCCTGGCTGAGATTGATAAGATTGCAGGCAATAGTGTTGAGGTTGTTGTGACCGTATCCGCTGATCAGGCTTCTCTGCCGGAAGGCATCAAGAAGTACCTGTAAAAGCATTGTCCTTTAAGTAACTGGGGGCAGGCGCTGCAAGAGCCTGCCCCTTTGGTATGCCGTGCAAAAGCAGTGGCTTTTGCCGCAATACAGCTGCCCATCCGATTGAAAAGAGTGGGAAAATCAAATTCTTTTACTTTTTTCTGTTTTTTTGTTGACAAGATGGGTCGACTTGTGTATACTAGATAAGCAACCTTTTGAGGTGTAACTATGCGCTTTGATATTCGGAACTATTTCAAAACGGGCAAAACGCCCTATACAGCGCAATTTTCTGAAGATTTCTCCACAGAAAATTTTGATGGAAGTGTGATCCGTGAACCGGTCACAGGTTCTTTTCAGGCTGTGCCCACTGCTGATGGTGTGGTCATGCAGCTGACGATTGCCGCTGAAACCGATGCCGAATGTGCACGTTGCCTTACGCCCATTCACCAGAGTTATAATTTTAGTGTGGATTATTTTGTCAAAGAGCGTGAGCTTGATGACCCGGACTTTGAGTTACCGCTGGATGAAAAAGGCTGCTTGGATATACGGGAGCTCGTGTACCAGGAATTGATTTTCAAAATTCCGCGGGTACTATTATGTAGCCCCGATTGTCAAGGCCTATGCCCCATCTGTGGCAAAAGGAAGGCGGCAGGATGTAACTGCCAACCGGCAGACGAAGCTGCCCCTGCAGATGCCCGGCTTAGCATATTAAAACAACTGCTTAGTTGAATTTCACCAAGGAGGTGCTTAAAAATGGCAGTACCCAAGAGAAAACAATCCAAAGCCCGTCGCGATAAACGCCGTTCTAACGTTTGGAAGCTGGAGGCTCCTACGCTGGTGAAATGTCCTCAGTGTGGCGAACTCAAGGTGCCCCATCAGGTTTGTGGCAAGTGTGGCTACTACAAGGGCGTCGAAGTTGTCAAGGTTAGCAAAGAGGCTTAATTGCTTCTTAAAGGGAGGGGCTGTGCCTCTCCCTTTTTCTTGTTTATCCCCATTTTTTATTCTGCCGGAAAGGAGCTGCCACCATGCCGCTGCATCTTGTCAGTGTTGATGAACATTCCCCCGCACAGCGTTTGGGCTTGGAACCTGGCTGTACGCTGTTGGCCATTGATGGTAACCCCCTGAACGATGCATTGGACTATCAGTTCTATACCTCTGCGCCGCATTTCACTCTGACGATCTGCCAGAATGGTGCACAGCAGCAAATTTCTGTTGAAAAAGGGGAATATGAGCCTTTCGGCTGCAATTTCAAAACATACCTTGGTGATGAAAAGCACAGTTGTGCTAACCATTGCATGTTCTGTTTTATTGACCAGCTGCCCCCTGGTATGCGGGAACCGCTTTACTTTAAGGATGACGATGAACGTCTTTCCTTTTTGTATGGCAATTATATCACGATGACCAATCTGACGGACCGTGAGGTTGAGCGCATTATCAAGCTGCATATCAGCCCTATTTTCATCTCGGTGCACACCACCAACCCTCAGCTGCGGGTACGCATGATGGCAAACAAGCGCGCAGCCGAAACCCTGCGCTATCTGGACGTGTTTGCCAAAGGCGGCATTGATATGAACTGCCAGTTGGTGTTATGCCGCGGCATCAATGATGGAGACGAGCTACGCCGCACGCTGGACGACCTGTTGCGGCTACGGCCGCAGGTGGAAAGTATTGCTGCCGTGCCCGCCGGTGTAACAGCCTACCGTAAGGGGCTGTTTAAGCTGACGCCTTACGACCAGCAGTCCGCCGCCGAAACGCTGGACATCATGGAGGAATATTGTGCCCGCTGCCGAAAACAGTACGGCCGCAGTGTTGTTTACCCCAGTGATGAATGGTATCTGCTGGCGGGGAGGGAAGTTCCCCCTGCTGAATTCTATGACAACTATGACCAGCTGGAAGACGGCGTTGGCATGTGGCGGATGTATCATGATTCCTTCTGGGATGAACTGCAGTTCCCACGCAGCAATGTGGAACCGCGCAGCATTGATGTTGTGACCGGAACCCTTGCCGCGCCGCTTATCCGCGAAATGGCAGAAGCCACCCATGCCAAATACCCGCAGATCTCCGTTACCGTACACGCCATCCAGAACGATTATTTTGGCGGCACTGTCAGCGTTGCGGGCCTTGTGACGGGAACGGATATCATCAAGCAATGCAAGGGCAATTTGAGCAGCAATATTCTTTGTGTTCCCGAAGTGATGCTCCGGGACGAAAAAGACCGCTTTTTGGATGATCTCACAGCCAAGCAGCTGGGGGAGGCCCTTGGCTGTGAGATTGAGGTTATCCCAACCGATGGTGCCGGTGGGTGCAAAGCTTACCTTGGGGAACTGAAGCCAAAACCCAAACGCAAAAAGCTGCATTTTTCTTTTGGTGGGCGGTAATCCCGCCCGTATTTGCGGTGCAAACCGCATAAACTTTATTATGTAAGGAGGCATTTGACTATGGCAAAACCGATCGTAGCCATCGTTGGCCGCCCCAATGTGGGCAAGTCAACGCTTTTTAACAAGCTGACCGGCCAGCGCCTTGCCATTGTGGAAGATACGCCCGGCGTTACCCGCGACCGTATTTTCTGTGATTGCGAATGGTGCGGCCATAAGTTCCTGCTGGTTGATACCGGCGGCATTGAGCCCAACATTGACGACGGCCTGCTGGCCCATATGCGGGAACAGGCCCAGATTGCCATTGATTCCGCGGATTGTATTATCATGGTGGGCGAAATTGGCGCTGGCGTTACCGCCCAGGACCAGGATATTGCCGGTATGCTGATGCGCAGCGGCAAGCCTGTGGTTCTGGCAGTCAACAAGTGTGATAAAGTCGGCGAACCGCCGATGGAGCTGTATGACTTCTACAGTCTTGGCATTGGCGATATCGTGCCGATTTCCAGCGTTCATGGCCATGGTACCGGCGACCTGTTAGATACCGTGTGTGAGAACCTGCACTTTGATGACAACGATGTGGAAGAAGAGGACCGCATTCCTGTTGCCGTCATTGGCCGCCCCAACGTGGGCAAATCCAGCCTGATCAACCATATTTTGGGCGAAAACCGCCTGATTGTTGCCAATGAGGCAGGTACCACCCGTGATGCCATTGATACCATGGTGGAAAACCAGTACGGCAAGTTTATCTTTACCGATACCGCCGGTCTGCGCAAGCGCGGCAAGGTGGAAAGCGGTGTGGAGCGCTACAGCGTGCTGCGCAGCCTGGCTGCTGTGGAACGCAGCCGCGTGTGCGTTATCATGATTGATGCAACCGTCGGCTTTACGGAGCAGGATTCCAAGGTTGCCGGTTATGCCCATGACCAGGGCAAGGCCTGCATTATTGCTGTAAACAAGTGGGATGCCGTTGAAAAAGACAGCTACACCATGGACAAGATGCGCAAGCAGCTGGAAGAGGATTTCAGCTTTATGTCTTATGCGCCCATCCTGTTCATCAGCGCAAAAACCGGCCAGCGGCTGGACAAACTGTTTGAAACCATCCAGTATGTGGACGTGCAGAACGGCACCCGCATCCCGACCGGCGCATTGAACGAGATGCTGGCGCGCTCTACCGCGCGTGTGCAGCCGCCCTCTGATAAGGGCAAGCGCCTCAAGATTTTCTATATCACCCAAAGCTCCACCCGCCCGCCAACATTTGTTGCGTTCGTCAACCAGAAAGCGTTGTTCCATTTTTCTTACCAGCGCTATATCGAAAACCAGATTCGGGAAAACTTTGGCCTGACCGGTACACCGATGCGCCTGCTGATTCGTGAGCACGGCGATGGTTCGGCACGCTGAGGACCACGAGGGGGAGAACAGATGGTTCATTTGATGGAAGCCTGCCTGCTTACAGCATTGCAGGCCTATCTGTTGGGAAGCCTGCTGTTTGGCGTTTTGGTTTCCAAACTTTTTTACCACGATGATGTCCGCCTGCATGGCAGCGGCAACGCCGGCATGACCAACGTGCTGCGCACCTATGGCAAGCTGCCCGCAGTGATCACTACCATCGGCGATGTGGGCAAAAGTGTGGTTGCCGTCAAGCTGGGGCAGTTTATCTTTGATTCGTTGCTGTCCGGCACCGGGGCTGATTTCCAGCCGCTTTTGCAGCCGATCTGCGGCGCTTACCTTGCCGCCATCTTCTGCATGCTGGGCCACAGCAAGCCTGTCTTTTTTGGCCTGCGCGGCGGCAAAGGCGTGCTGGTTGGTGCCGGTGCTGCGTTAGCCACCGAACCGATTGCCTGCCTGGTGCTTTTGGTAATCTTTCTGGTTGAAGTTGCTATCACCCACATTGTCAGCCTGGGCAGCATTATTATTGCTGCACTGTATCCTGTGCTCACGCTCTGCTACTGGCTCTGGAAAGGCACCGATGCTGCATCCCTTGTGTTCATCACGGTATGTTGCGTGTTAATGGGCGCTTATGTCATCTGGCTGCACCGTTCCAACATCCAGCGCCTGAAGAACGGCACAGAATATCGCTTTGGCGAGAAAAAGAAAGAAAACCAGTAATTTTACTGCATTTTCTCTTCTTTTCCATTGCCTCAGCCTTGCCAAAACGCACAAAATTGATGTTTTCAAACCCAAGGCCTTACCCAGGCCTTGGGTTTTGTGCTATAATAGTATTGTAAGACGTTAAAAAGTGTGAATGGGAGGTTTGTTTTATGTTTTGTGTTGGTGATATTGTCGTTTACGGCGCACAGGGTTTATGCAAAGTGGATGGGATCGGCCCACTGCCCATGAAATTTGCGGACAAAAGTAAACGCTATTACACGCTGCACACCTGCAAACAGCCAAGCATGACAATTTATGCCCCCGTTGACAACCAGACCGTTGTGATGCGTCAGCCGCTGAACAGGGCGCAGGCGGAGACTTTGATTTCGGAAATGCCCCAATACGCAGTTGTCCCCATCATGGATGCCAAAGAGCGGGAAAGCCGCTGCCGCGAGGCCCTGCAAACCTGTGACTGCCGCGAGATTGCCAAAATGATAAAAGGTCTGCATGACCGCCACGAAATCCGTGTACAGCACAAAAAGCATGATACTGCCGCTGATGAACGCTATTTCCGCCAGGCGCAGGAACGGCTGTACAGTGAGCTTGCTTATGCCCTTGGCATAGAGGAAGATGCCGTTCCCGATTATATTGCCCAGCGCATCGCCCTTGCTTAACGTCTGGCAATCATATCGGGCAGGAAACATCAACGCTTATGGCAATACCGCATAATTCTAAGTGCCGATACGGCGAGCGAGGTGCGGCAGCCGCCGGAGCGGTGCTTAAGCCGTAAGGCGGGAATTATGCGGTGTTGCCTTATCATCTTTTCCTTGCCCATAGCCTTTTTCTGCGTTACAATATAAATAAGATTCTGCCACTTTGAAAGGGGCTTATACCTATGGCTATGAAAGAAATTAAAATTACCGATTTCGAGGGGTTGCAAATCGGCAATGCTGAAAACACGGAAGCCGCCACCGGCTGCACGGTACTGCTGTTTGGCAAAGATGGCGCGCCCGCCGGGCTGGATGTGCGCGGCGGGGGACCAGCCTCCCGCGAAAGTGAGCTGCTGAAACCCATGGCAGCCGCACAGATCATCCATGCCATTCTGCTCAGCGGCGGAAGTGCTTTCGGTCTGGATGCTGCCGGGGGTGTACAGAAGTATCTGGAAGAACGCGGCATTGGTTTTGATGTCGGCGTTACCAAGGTGCCGCTTGTCTGCCAGTCCGACCTGTTTGATTTGACGGTCGGCCGCATGGATGTGCGCCCTGATGCCGCCATGGGTTACGCCGCCTGCCTGGGTGCTGAGCACAACAATTACCGCGATGGCAACTATGGTGCAGGAACAGGTGCTTCCGTTGGCAAAATGACCGGTATGGGCACCTGCATGAAATCCGGCATCGGTTCCTATGCCGTGCAGCTGGGCGATTTGAAAGTCGGTGCCATTGTTGCCGTTAACTCGCTGGGGGATATTTATAACTGGCGTGATGGGCACAAAGTCGCCGGTATGCTAACCCCTGACTGCAAGCATTTTGTGGACAGCGAGGATGTTGTTTTCGCAGACTATGAGGTAGTAGAAAACAAGTTTGTCGGCAACACCACCATCGGCGTTGTGCTCACCAATGCAGCGTTCCAGAAAACCCAGCTCTGCAAACTGGCTGGTATGGCGCACGATGGTTACGCCCGTTCCATCCGCCCGGTACATACCTCGGCAGACGGTGACAGCATTTATGCCGTATCCCTTGGCAAGATTGCCGCGGACCAGGATGTTGTCGGCGCATTGGGAGCTCGCGTTATGAGCGAAGCGATCCTGCGTGCCGTACAAAGTGCTGATGCCGCTTATGGCCTGCCCTGCGCGAAAGATTTCCAATAAAGGTCCACATTCAGCCGCTATTCCGCCGGGATAGCGGTTTTTGCTTTGCCAGCCGCTTTTAACCTCGCGCAGCGATTGTTGATTTTGCGGGCATTATGGTGTAGAATAATTTATAATGGTGTTTTATGTTTATTTTAAAAGCTGATTTCAATTTACCATATCATCCTGTTTCATCGCCGCTGTTTTACTGGTATAGGAGGCCCCATTGGCAAATCTTCAAAAACAAATTGATGCGCTTACAGCATATTTCCAGGCGGATTGCGCCCGTCCTGGTGTGTTGCCCATTGCGCTTACGATAGAGCATTTCATTACCCGTTTGGACGGAACCCCCGTTGACTATGCCCAGCTGGCACAGGTCATTTACTCCATGCAGGGGCATGATGAGCCCCTGCGGGAGGATAACGTGTATCTCGGGTTCCGCTGCCCAAGTTATACCATTACCATCCTGGCCGGCTGCCAGGTTACCATTTCTTTGGCACCATATTCCACTGTGTTGCAGACTATGGCAGTGTACGAGGGCTGCTTTACCCGCCTGTGCAACGCCCTTGCGGCCAATAACATGTATGCCCGCACCGTAGGGGTTCATCCATCCCGCCGGGCGGAGCTTCTGCCGTTGGTACCGCAGAGCGGCTATATGATCATGGACCGCTATTTCCGCAATACCGGCAATCAGGGTGGAGTCATGCTGCGGGCCACCGCTTCCACCCGCGTTACTATCCGCTACACCAGCGAAGCTGACTTTGTCCGTAAGTTCCGTGTGGCCTGCCTGATCACCCCGCTGCTGGCGTTGCTGACGGACAATGTCCCACTGTACCAGGGGGAATCCAACCATAACTACAGCATTCATACCCACATCTGGAACAATGTGGACCCCGACCGCTGCGGCATTTACCCCAACGTGATGGATTCCAATTTTGGCTTTGAAAGTTACGCCGCCTATATTTTACAGCAGCCACTTGTCGTGGCACGGCATGGGGCGCGCATTGTCGGCGTTGGGCGCAAATCCGCCTTTGAAGTATATCCTTCCTTTTTGGGACATGGCGATATTGAGCAGATCCTCTCGATGTTCTATTACGATGTCTGCCTGAACCATAACGGCATTGAACTTCGCACTGCAGACAGCCTTGCGCCGCGTTATGCAGCATCTTATGCACAACTGATCAAGACTCTGTTCTCCAGCCATGCCGCGCAGGAGGGCATTCTGCGCCGGTATGCCGGGGCAAATTCCGCCCAGATCGAAGCCGCTAAGGTTGGTATCTGCTGCAACGGCTACCAGGCCCAGGTATATGGCCGCGCCGCCGCTGGCGAAGTCAGCTGGCTGCTGGCCCAGGCCAAAAGCCATGCCGCCGCCCCAGATGACCGCCGCCTTCTGGAGCCGTTGGCAGAGTTGGCCGCAAAAAAGCGCACCCCGCGCGAGATTTCCGGCTGCGTTTAAGCCGTACTTTTCCATCGGTTCCGCCATGTATCAAGCCATCGTTTTTGCGGTATACTAACGCAAAGCAGCAAAAGCGGGGTGTCAGCCATGCGGGAAACATCGTACCATGTAGTAATTACAGAAATGACCGTGCGTGCCCTTTGGGAAACGCAGAATGTTCTGGACTGCATCCCGGATGCTCTGTGGGACATCCGGTTTGGCGGGGCGCCCGTTTGGCAGCATATTTACCATATGCTGCATGAGCTGGATCAGTGGTTCATTAACCCCGATGACCCTGATTTTGTGGAACCGCCCGTGCACCACCCACATTTGCAGAATCTATCCATTTACCCCGCAGCCCACCTGGACCGCCGCCAGATTGATGACTACTTTTATACCATTAAGGCCAAGCTTTCATTGTATCTGACTTCCTTGCATGACGAGGATCTTTTGCAGCGGCCGGAAAACTGTACCTGGACCCGCTTCACCTTGATTTTGGCACAGTTCCGGCATTGGCACCTGCATTTGGGGATGCTGATGGGTTTTGTACAGGCGGACACCGGTTTGTGCCCCCGCACGTTACCACCGAGCACTGATATTCCAACCGGGCCGTATGATCCATATGAATAGCGCCGTTATTCTTTGGGCAACACCGCACAATTCCCGCCTGACGGCTTAAGCACCGCTTCGGCGGCTGCGGCACGGCATCTGCGTTGCCAAAATGCTCGATAAGACATCCAGTATTATCTGCGCTTTTGGCCTAGCAGCTGCCGCACCTCGCTCGCCGTATCGGCACTTAGAATTATGCGGTATTGCCTTTGATTTTCTTTCATAACACATAACAGGTAAATCCTATGAAACGTTTCTGGGCTTTTATTGTCGCATGCCTTTTTCTGCTATTGACCGCATGCGGCGGCAGCACATCAACGACCGAACCTGTTTGGCAGGCTGAACTGCCAAATACTGGCATCACGGTACAGGTATCCGGCTGCACACTGGAAGAGAAAACTGTCTCTTACTGGGCCAATCCCGGCGCAGCAGGGGAACCGCAGTCTATCATGGAGTTATACGCTGCCGACAGTGCTCCGCTGCTTGAAATTGCCGCACCAAAGGCGCAGGTCGATATCCAGTTCGTACAGCCGGTGGCAGGCGGCATGGCCGCTTATGATCTGGCGCTGCCGGTCGAGCAGGTCGATATGGTATTCCTGACCCAACCGGAAGATAACAGCACGCGTGTCCGCTTTGATACCATTTATAATTTTATCGTCACGGTTACCAGCGGCGACCAGATTGACCAGTTCTTGATTATCTGTGCCCGGAACGGATATGGTTCGGTCGAATAATTTGCCATTCCATTCATAGAAAATCATACAAAAAAGCACATCCCAACAGGGTTTTGCTGCCGGCATTTGGCCAGTGACATATCCTGTCAGGATGTGCTTTTTGTTTCTTTATTCTTTTGGCCTTTTACGCTGTTTCGCTATCGGAGCCTTACTTCTCCTGGTAGCGCATATGGTCGGCATCCAGCTTTTGCAGAACTTCGCTCATAGCCTTGCATTCCAGTCGTGCTGCCACCGGGTCCATCATCAGGTAGTTGCCACATTCAACGGCGGAAGCGCCCGGAATATCACCATCATACTCTGCCATCCAGGCAAAGCTTTCCTGGGTCAGCGCCAGCGCTTCGGCGTCCGTCAGGCCGCGGGTCAACAGATAGAAACCGGTCAGGCAGCCCATCGGCCCAACATAAATCACATGCTCGCTCCATTTACTGTTGCGGGCATAGGTGGCAAACAGATGCTCAATCGTATGGGCGCAGGCAGGGGACAGATAACTGCCCTTGTTCGGCGTTTTCATGCGGATATCCCAGGTCAGCACATCTCCATCCTTGCGGGAAAGGTACATGCCCGGAACCAAGGTATTATGGTCAACACAAAAGCTTGCAATGCGTTCCATGTTTTTTCTCCTTATTCAGACATTGCCTGTACAACACCGCGGGCACAGTCCATCGAAATTTTCATGCCATCCTTCAGGGTACGGGTTGCGTGGGTTGCACCAATGATAACCGGCTTACCCAATGTCAGACCAACAATGGCGGAATGGCTATTTGCACCGGCTTCCTCGGCAATAATACCGGCAGCCTGGCGCATATACGGCAGTATATCGTTGGTGGTGAACGGGACCACCAAAATCTGACCTGCCTTGAACTTCTTGGCGGCTTCCTCGGCATTGCGGCAAACGCAAACTTCGCCCTTGGCATTCAGGCCCGGATTGATGCCGATGCCGGTCAGCAGGGTATCCCCAACCAAGTGTACCTTTATCATATTCGTGGTTCCGGAAACGCCAACGGGAACACCGGCCGTAACCACAACACGGTCGCCGGAATGAATCAAGCCAGCATCCTCCGCCGCCTTGACGGACATGCTGATGAGCTCATCGGTCGAATGGGCATAATCCATCAGCAGGGGAGTCACGCCGCGGTAAACGTTCATCTGGCGGCATGTCGTTTCATCCAGTACGCAGGCAATAATGGGGGCATCCGGACGGAAACGGCTCAGCAGACGGGCAGTTTCACCGCTCTTGGATGCCGTAATGATGGCAGAAGCACCGATATCCGAAGCCGTGGTGCAGGCCGCATGGCTGACAGCGGCGCTGATGGTCAGGCGGGTAGAATCCATGCCGACATGGTGGCACAGGGATTCATAGTTGGTATCGCTCTCGGTGGTTTCGGCAATCATTGCCATGGCTTTCAGGGCCTCTACCGGATACTTGCCTGCGGCAGTTTCGCCGGACAGCATAACGGCACCGGTGCCGTCATAAATGGCGTTGGCAACGTCGGTAATTTCTGCACGGGTGGGGCGGGGGTTCACCATCATGGAATCCAGCATCTGGGTTGCCGTGATGCAGATTTTGCCCATCTGCATGGCATGGTCAATCAGGTGCTTCTGGATGGACGGGATTTCGGCATAGTCAATTTCAACGCCCATATCGCCGCGGGCAACCATAATGCCATCGGCAACGCTCAGGATCTCATCAATATTATCAATGCCTTCCTGGTTCTCAATTTTGGCAATGATGCGGATATTGGCATTATGCTCATCCAGCAGGTGGCGGATATCCATAATATCCTGTGCGCTGCGGGTAAAACTGGCGGAGATCAGGTCATACCCCTGTTCAATACCAAACAGGATATCATCGCGGTCACGCTGGCTCATATACGGCATGGACAGGTGCACACCGGGAACGTTGACACCCTTCTTAGTCTTGATCACACCATCATTTTCCACGGTGCAGACGATATCCGTATCGGTAATGCTTTCGATGCGCAGGGAAATCAGGCCATCATCCAGCATAATGCGGCCACCAACACTGACATCATGCGGTAGGTCCTTGTAAGTGATGGAGCTGATTTCCTTCGTGCCCTTAACATTGCGGGAGGTCAGGATGAATTTCTGCCCAGCGGTCAGCTGCTCCTTGCCGTTCTCGAATTCACCCAGGCGGATCTCTGGGCCTTTGGTATCCAGCATTGCCGGAATGGAAACGTCAAGCTCTTTGCTCAGTGCGCGCAGCTGATCCAAACGGCCTTTGTGTTCCGCGTAATCGCCATGCGAAAAATTGAAGCGTGCAACATTCATCCCGTTTTCCAGCAGCTGGCGCAGAATGCCGGGTTGGTCGGTAGACGGTCCCAAAGTACATACAATTTTAGTTTTGCGCATAAATACCCCTCCTGAAAATATGCTATTGTACAGGATTTTTATCTGCCAGAGTTTTAAGTCCAGTATTCCAGCAGGTACTTTCCATACAACATCTTAACACAAACATTATAATACAAAGGTCAAGCCAGTACAAGCCGCGCATTCCTTTGCGCAAACATTTTTTGTGCAGATTTTACAACGTACGTCTTGCGGTTTTGTCATCCTGTATTTCTCTTCAATTTACACTGCAAAGCACAATAAAAGGTTTTGTTTTACTTTTGGGTGGGAATAGGGTATAATAAAATCAATACAAAAAATCAGCCATTTGAGTTTCTTATCCCTGCGAACGGCGTAAAGGATCATACTTTTTTACACAAATCCGTGTTCTCGTTTTGTTTTCCCGCGGAACATAGTACAATACAAGGAGCTTGAACACTATGGCAAAACGTATTTTTTTAATCGTTCTTGACAGCTTTGGCATTGGTGCCGAGCCTGATGCCCCTGCTTTTGGCGATGCCGGTACCAACACTTTGGGCGCTATTGCCGGACACCCCAATTTCAAGTGGGACCAACTGGCCCGCCTTGGCATGTTTAATCTGGACGGTGTAACCTGTGGCACAAAGCTGGATGCCCCTGTCGGCTGCTATGCCCGCCTGCGGGAAGCCAGCGCCGGGAAAGATACCACCATCGGTCACTGGGAGATTGCCGGTCTGCTCAGCCCGGAGCCACTGCCAACTTTCCCGAATGGATTCCCGAAAGAAGTTCTGGATGAGTTTACCGCCCGCACCGGGTATCAGGTACTGTGCAACAAGCCTTACTCCGGCACCGAAGTCATCAAAGACTATGGTGAGGAACATATGAAAACCGGCGCATTGATCGTATACACCTCCGCAGACAGCGTGTTCCAGATTGCCGCCAACGAGGCGATCGTCCCGGTAGAAAAGCTGTATGAAATCTGTGCCGAAGCCCGCCGCATGCTGGTTGGCAAATACGGCGTTGGCCGCGTGATCGCCCGTCCCTTTGTCGGGGATTGTGCCGCCAACTTCACCCGCACCCCGCGCCGCCATGATTTCAGCCTGGTGCCGCCCGCAGATACCATGCTGGATGTTTTGCAGCAGGCTGGTAAATCCACCATCGGCGTTGGCAAGATCCACGATATTTTCGCTGGCAAGGGTGTGAGCGAAACCATCCGCACCTCCGGCAATACGGAGGGCCTGAAAGTGACCATGGAATTGGCTGACCGTGATTTTGACGGCCTTGCTTTTGTGAATCTGGTTGATTTCGACATGCTGTACGGTCACCGCCGGGATGTGGCCGGTTATGCCGCAGCAGCAGCCGAATTCAATGATTGGCTGCCCACATTTATGGACAAGATGCGCCCTGATGACATTCTGATGGTAACGGCCGACCATGGATGTGATCCTTCTTACACCAAAACAACCGACCACACCCGCGAATATGTTCCATTCCTGATTTACGGCAAGAACCTGCGCCACGGTGTTGACCTTGGCACCCGGTACTGCTTTGGCACCATTGCCAACACCGTATGCGATGCCCTAGATGTAAAAGCCTGCCTGGCCGGGTGCAGCGTATGGAATGAAATCAAGGCATGATGTCGAAACACGTTACCACCACAAAAGGATTGAGCCATTTCATGTTATTTCTGCTCCGCCTGCTGGCCTTGGCGCTGTTTATTTATTCTGTTTCTCTGGTTTTCACTTCCAACTTTAACATGGGCAACCTGTTGGTGTGGCTGCTTACCGCAGCAGTAGATGTCTATGCCATCTGGCAGCAGCCCATCCATCATTGGCTGCACGGTACCATACCCGGCAAAATTGTGTTCGTCTTTTTGCTTGTGTTTGGCACTTTGTATGCTGCGCTGCTCGGCTTTGTAGCGTTCAGCGGCTATGCCAACCCCGCCACCGGACAAGAAAAAGTTGTGATCGTCCTAGGTGCTGGTCTGCGCAAGGACCGCCCCAGCCTATTGCTGCGTTACCGGCTCGACAAAGCCTATGAATACGCCGTTGCCCATCCAGATGCCTTGGTCATCACCACCGGCGGACAAGGCAGGGATGAATGGGTGCCGGAAGGCCAGGCTATGCGGAATTATCTGATTGAAAAAGGACTGGATTCCCAGCGCGTTCTCGCGGAATGCAAATCCACTTCCACCGAGGAAAATTTTCTCTTTGCCAAAGAGATTCTTGTCCAGCAGGGCATCAGTGCTCAGGAGCCGGTCGTCTATGTAACCAACGCATTCCACTGCTACCGCGGCGGGGTATACGCGGCTATGGCTGGTTTTACCACAGCCCACGCACTGCCCGCCGGGATTCCTTTACGCAGTGTGCTCACCTGTTACCTGCGGGAAGCTGCTGCCGTTATCTATTACTGGCTTTTCAAATCCTCACGCACAGGGTTTGTGCAACCGCTTGTGGGGTTGTTAAGCCTAAATAAAAAGTTCTTTTACAAATGATGTAAAGCAGTTTGCTGCTATTCCAGCGCTGCCGAAAAATACAATGTGCGGCTTTGCCGTACAAGACGGGAGAGTATCATGCAGATCCGTTATTACAAAGAATACAGCCGCTACCTGAACCGCGATATGGAATTCAAGGTATACGGCCACGCCGGGCGGCCCATTTTGATTTTTCCCTGCCAGAGCGGCCGCTTTTTTGACTGGGAAGACCGCAACATGTGCAACCTTGCAGCGCCCTGGATTGATGCCGGAAAGCTGCAGATCATCGCGGCAGACAGCATTGACCGCGAAAGCTGGGACAATGACGGCCCCGCGCGCCCCCGCATTGAAATGCAGGAGCGCTGGTATAATTATGTCTGCGAGGAATTGACCCCCCGTGCGCTGGAAATCAATCGGGAGCAGGGGCCGGACCACATGGGCAAAGTTCTTGTGGGTGGTGCCAGCATGGGTGCCGGGCATGCCGTCAACCTATTTTTGCGCCGTCCCGACCTGTATAACGGCACCATTGCCTTGAGCGGCCTATACCAGGCGGATATGTTCTTTAAGGGCTATATGGATGACCTTGTTTACCGCAACAGTCCCTGTGATTACATGCGCAATTTCCCAGATAACCACCCATACAAAGAACTGTATGCCAAAGCGGACAAGTTCATTATGTGCTGCGGCCAGGGCCAGTGGGAAGAAGAACTACTGCGTTCCACCTTGCAGCTGCGGGATATTCTGGAAAGCAAGGATATCCATCCCATTGTTGACATCTGGGGCCAGGATGTTTCCCACGACTGGTATTGGTGGGAAAAACAGTGGGTTTATTTCTTGGAAATGACTCTTGGTAAAGCCTGAAGCACATCGTTGTATCTCCGCATGCGAATCGTTTCAAGCAAAACTCAATATAAATCATTTTCAACCTAAGGCAACACCGCACAATTCCCGCCTTACGGCTTAAGCACCGCTTCAGCGGCTGCGGCACGGCATCTGCGTTGCCAAAATGCTCGATAAGACATCTAGTATTATCTGCGCTTTTGACTTAGCATCTGCCGCACCTCGCTCGCCGTATCGGCACTTAGAATTATGCGGTATTGCCCTAAATAAAACAGCACCCCGGCGGATATCCCAACAAAAAGGGATAAAACCGCCGGGGTGCTGTTCTAATTTTATATGAGACTTTTGCCCTGTATACGCGCTTACAGCTCAAACGCCTTATTCAACGCATTCAGTGCCACATCTTCATCTTCCTGATGGATCAACAGGGAAATGTCAAGGTCACTGGTGGTGATCAGAACAACTTCTGCGTTCACTTTTGCCAACGCGGCCAAAGCGCGTGCTGCAACGCCGCAACTGGTAACCATATCCTCACCAAACAGGTTGATCTTGGTATAGCCACCGGAAATCAGCGGGGGATTGGCCTTGGCAGCCGCCGGGATGGCCTGCATGACTGCGGCAAAATTGCTGTAGCTGGTGGTAAAACTGAAATCCACCGCCGTACCGCGCGGGGCACTCTGGCAGATCATATCCACCACAATACCTGCCTTGGCAAACACCTCCAAATGCTCTGCCAGGCTCTGTGCGCTGTATTGGGCAGCGGGGAAGGTGGTAAGCATAATATTCTGCTCGCTGCTGATTTTGCTGACACCGTACATAAAAATACCCCTTTCGTTTTGTTTTAGGCAATACCGCATAATTCTAAGTGCCGATACGGCGAGCGAGGTGCGGCAGATGCTAAGCCAAAAGCGCAGATAATACTGGATGCTGCAAAGGTGAGCGCCGCCAGTGGCGGAAACAGCGAACCGAAGCAGGGGCAGCGGTCGCAGAGTGCGAGGGGCTTTTGCCCCCGAAGCACGATGCGGGTACCGCAACCCGACATTATCGAGCATTTTGGCAACGCAGATACCGTGCCGCAGCCACCGAAGCGGTGCTTAAGCCGTAAGGCGGGAATTGTGCGGTGTTGCCTTTATTCTAACGATAAAAACTCAGAATCGATTGAACCATTCAAAACCTGTTCAATGGAAGCCCTGCTCAATGCAAAATTGCCATGTGCAGCGCCCAGTTCATCTGTATAGTCTTTATACAGGTAAACCCGAATGTTTGCATAATGCGGCTCATACTGGGTGATCACCGGGTGCAGTACCGGGTTCTGAATTTCCACGGTAACGGTACCATCTGCTGCGGTTGTTTTCTGGAACGTCACATCCAGAATGGCACCGATCATATTGTCCGGCATATCCTGCGCATTGATAAAGTTCCCCAGCGAATAGGCAACAAACGACTTATTCTCATTCGTTCCTGTCAGCCACTGCGCCGTCTGCGTCACATGCGGGTGGGTGCCAATGATTAGGTCTGCACCCTGGTCAGCCAGCCATTGGGCTGTTTCGCGCTGTGCATCCGTAACTGTATGGCTGCCTTCAACACCCCAGTGGCAGCTGACGACCAGAACGTCACAGTTGGGGCGCATATCCGTGATCTGCTTTTCAATCACATCCCTCTGGTCCAGATAAACCACGCCGTATTCACTGCCGGACGGCGTTGGCAGGCCGTTGGTCATCTCCGTATAAGAAAGATAGCCGATGGTAACGCCGTTTACTGTCTGGTACACATAGTCATCATAGGTTTCCAGATTATAAAACCCCATGGACACCACATCATCCGGCATAGCCGCCCAGTGTGCCATCGAAGAGGCAATGCCGCCAGCGCCTTTATCATAGCTGTGGTTGTTGGAAAGGCTGAACACCCGGAAGCCAACATTATACAGCGCATTGGTAATATCCCCAGGCGTAGAGAACATCGGGTAACCGGAAGGTTCATAATCATCATTGACCAGCGTTTCCTGGTTGAGCCAGTTCACATCAAACCCGGCGTAAAAATCCCGCAGATTTTCATAGGCAGGGATAAAGTCATAGTGGCCATCACTGCCGCGTGCCCTGGCCTGGTTGTAAATGCCCTCGTGGATCAGGTTATCCCCGGTTGCAGAAAAGTGTACTGTCTGTACGACCGGTTCCGGTTCAGGTGTTGGCGCGGGCGTCTGTGTCGGTTCTGTCTGTGCCTGGACTTCTTCGGTGCTTTGTGCTGTGCTTACCGTGGCTTTTGCACTGCTTTGACCATTCCGCATGGATTCTACCAGCAGGGAACCAACCAACACACCGCACACACCAATTGCAATTACTGCGCACGCAGCAGCTTCATGGGATCTTAAAGACATTGCATTTTACCCTTGAGCATATCCGTCATGGTGTAGTAACCCGGCTCACACCCATCCAGGAAGAGTGCTGCCTGTACAGCGCCATCGGCAAACACACCGCGGCTCTGGGCCACATGGCTGATGGTCACAACCTCTTCCGGGCCGCAGAACAGCACATCATGGTCGCCCACAATGCCGCCGCCGCGCACGGAGCTGATGCCCAATTCCTGCGCGCCGCGCTTCTGGCGCACAGCGTGGCGGTCATAGACATACTCATATTTGCCGCCAGCTTCCTCGTTGATGGCATTTGCGATCATCAAAGCGGTTCCGCTGGGGGCATCCAGCTTGTTGTGATGGTGCTTCTCCACAATTTCGATATCAAACTCGCCATCAAACAGCTTGGTAGCACGGCGGGCCAGCTCGATCAACACATTGATGCCAACCGACATATTGGCGCTGCGGAACACCGGCACCTTCTCGCTGGCCTGTTCCACCACAGCCTCGTCCTCTTTGCTCAAACCGGTCGAGCAAAGCACGCAAGGCATACCATGTGCCGCGCAGAACTGTGCCGCGTGCACCGTACCGGCAGGGGAAGTAAAATCAATTACGATTCCCTTTGCCTCCGGCAAATCTTCCAGCGAAGCGTAAACCGGGATATCCCCGATCTGACCGGCTTTCTGGTCCACACCGGCAACAATGCGGCAATCGCTGCGGGCAGAGATCTTTTCCACAAGGGTATGGCCCATACGGCCGTTAATGCCCTGAATAATCAAATCCGTCATCTTAATTTGGTTCCTTCCTTTTCCAAAGCACAGGCCCGCGGCGCCGCAACAAATCCGCGGTACTGCGGGCCTGGTCGTGATTATTTTATTTCAGAACGCCGTAAGCCTTCATCTCATTTTCCAGGGACTGCTGCACGGCAGCCGAAGGCTCCACCAGAGGCAGGCGCAATGGACCCGCATTCCAGCCCAGGCGGTTCATTGCCCATTTGACCGGGATGGGGTTTACATCAGCAAACAGGGCATGGCACAGCGGCAGCGCTTTCAGCTGCAGTTCCAGGCTCTTTGCCGTGTCACCGGAAAACCATGCGGCACAGATATCGTGTGCCTGCTGCGGCGCAACATTGGAAAGCACGCTGATGACGCCCTTACCGCCCAAGGACAAGATCGGCACAATCTGGTCATCGTTGCCAGAATAAATGTTCAGTTCCTCGCCACACAGGGCTGCAACATCCGCAACCTGGGAGATATTGCCGCTGGCTTCCTTTACAGCGTTTACATTGGGCAGCTTGGCAAGCTCCGCCAGTGTGGCGGGCTGCAGATTCACACCGGTACGGGACGGAACATTGTAAATGATGCAGGGCAGGGTAACGGCATTTGCAATGGCCGTATAGTGGGCAATCAGGCCCGCCTGGCTGGTTTTGTTGTAATAAGGGGTAACCAGCAGCAGGGCATCTGCACCGGCTTCCTCGGCCTCTTTGGAGATCTCAATGGCAAAGGCCGTATCGTTGGAGCCCGTGCCTGCAATAACAGGAACGCGCTTTGCGGTATGCTTCACAGCAAAACGGATGCACTCCACATGCTCTTCGTGGTTGAGCGCTGCGGATTCACCCGTGGTGCCGCAGATCACAATGGCATCCGTGCCGTGTGCAATCTGATCATCAATAATGCGGCCCAGTTCCTCAAAGTTGACGGTTCCGTCTGCGTGCATGGGGGTAATGATGGCAACAGCAGCACCGGTAAATACAGGTTGTTTCATAGGGAATGTTTCTCCTTCAATCTAGGGGATGATTAGTCAAAATAGCCCTTAACGGCCAACAGTTCTGCCAGCAGAACTGCACCGCCTGCTGCGCCGCGCAGCGTGTTGTGGGACAGGCAGACAAACTTGTAATCGTACTGGGTATCCTCACGCAGGCGACCAATGCTGACAGCCATGCCGTTTTCAATCATGCGGTCCAGCTTGGGCTGGGGGCGGTCATCTTCTTCAAAGTAATGCAGGAACTGTTTGGGTGCACTGGGCAGGTTCAGATCCTGCGCCGGGCCATGAAATTCTTTCCAGGTTTTCAGGATTTCTTCTTTGGTGGGCTTTTTATCAAAGCTTACGAACACCGCGCCCATGTGGCCATCGGATACCGGTACGCGCAGGCACTGGGCCGTAATGGAAGGTGCAGTTGCGGGCACAATCTTATCGCCATCAATGTGGCCCCACAGCTTCAGCGGCTCCTGCTCACTCTTTTCTTCTTCACCACCGATGTAGGGAATCACGTTATCCAGGATATCGGGGAAAGTCTCAAACGTTTTGCCAGCGCCGGAGATTGCCTGATAGGTGCAGACCAGGCACTTGGTTACGCCGTAATCCTTCATCAGCGGGTGCAGGGCAGGCACATAGCTCTGCAGGCTGCAGTTGGACTTGACGGCAATAAAGCCGCGCTTGGTGCCCAGGCGCTTGCGCTGTGCGGGGATGATTTCCAGGTGGTCTGCATTGATTTCAGGCACTACCATCGGAACATCCGGTGTCATACGGTGTGCGCTGTTGTTGGAAACCACAGGGCATTCTGCCTTGGCGTAAGCTTCTTCCAGCGCTTTGATTTCGTCCTTTTTCATGTTGACTGCACAGAACACAAAATCCACCTGTGCAGCAACTTCTTCCACCTTGGAAGCATCCAGAACCACCATCTTTTTGACCGCTTCCGGCATCGGTGTTTTCATCAGCCAGCGGTTGCCGACAGCATCCTCATAGGTCTTGCCTGCGGAGCGTGCCGATGCAGCCAGAGCCGTAAGCTTAAACCAGGGATGATTTTCCAGCAGGGTAATAAAACGCTGGCCCACCATGCCAGTTGCACCAACAACGCCAACTTTGTACTGTTTCATCTTAAACTGCCGTCCTTTCCTCCAGAACCCCAACGCACATTTGGGGATTCTGCTTCTGTTCCCAGCCCCATACCATTACCTATATGCAGCTGCCGCCGCAGGTTTGCAGGGGATAAACACAAACCTGCCGCCGCATTCAAGCCATTTTGCTGCCAAACACGAGATAATAAAAAAACCGGCTTGAAAACCGGCACAAAATGCAATATAATGATACATTGCATGAGCACAGCGCAACACGTTAATCCTAACGTGACAGTCCCGCCCCTGTTCGGCTGCGGGCCCAGGAACGATGCGTGCCGTGCACCGCCTTCGGCGGACGTCCCTTTCCATTCCCCACAAGCCTTTGGCTGGCATAAAAGGGAATATACTGATGAAATCCGCGCCTCTGTGCCGCATGGCGGCTGCTGTAAGATACAATCGCCGCCTGCATGCCTCAATAATAGCATTGCGCGGCCAACTTGTCAACGCAAAAAGGAAGCAAAACAATGTTAAAGAAAGATTTTTGGTATGACCTGCCCAAAGAACTGATTGCCCAGGAGCCCGCTGACCCGCGTGACAGCGCCCGCCTGATGGTGCTTGACCGCAAGAATGATACGATTGAACACCGCATCTTCCATGACCTGCCGGAATACCTGAACGCCGGAGATGTGCTGGTCGTCAACAATTCTAAGGTTCTGCCTGCCCGCTTGATGGGTGTTAAAGTGCCCACCGGCGCCGTGTGCGAGGTTCTGCTGCTCCGCCAGGCCCACGGTGACACCTGGGAATGCCTGGCCCGCCCCGGCCGCCGGATGCAGGCTGGCACCAAGCTGAGCTTTGGCGATGGCTCCCTGACGGCCACAGTAGACGAGACCCTGCCGGATGGCAACAAATATGTAACCTTCCAATACGATACCCAGACTTTGTACGAAAAGCTGGATGAGTTCGGCAAAATGCCGCTGCCGCCGTACATCACCCGCCAGCTAGAGGATCAGAGCCAGTACCAGACCGTATACGCCAAAGAGCTTGGCAGCGCGGCTGCCCCCACAGCCGGGCTGCATTTTACCCCGGAACTGCTGGATACCATCCGTGCCAAGGGGGTCAACATTGTGGAAGTGACCCTGCACGTTGGCCTTGGCACCTTCCGCCCTGTCAACGAGGATAATATTCAGGAGCACCAGATGCACACCGAATGGTACTGCGTGGATGATACTGCAGCCGAGGCCATCAACGCAGCACGCGCCAGCGGCCATCGCGTAATTGCTGTCGGTACCACCAGCTGCCGCACGCTGGAAGCCGTCTGGGCCAAGTACGGCAAGATTGTCCCTTGCAGCGGTACTACCGATATTTTCCTGTACCCCGGTGTAGAGCTGCACGCTATTGACGGCCTGGTGACAAACTTCCACCTGCCGGAAAGCACTCTGATTATGCTGATCTCTGCGTTTTACGGGTATGAGAAAACCATGGCTGCATATAAGGTTGCCGTACAGGAAAAATATCGCTTTTTCTCCTTTGGCGATGCCATGTTCATCCAATAAGCCTACCTCGCAGAACAGTTGACTTATCCTACTGCTTCCAGTATAATAAAATCACAAAGCGGCGCAAGAAAACACTCTGGCGCCGCATGTTTTTGAACAAAATGAAACAGCAAAACAGGGGAGACCATCATTTATGCCATACCGTCTGATTAAAAAAGAGGGTGCAGCCCGCCGCGGCGAGTTCCAGACTGTGCACGGCACGGTTCAGACACCTGCTTTCCAAAACGTTGCCACTGCTGCCGCGATCAAAGGCGGGCTTTCGGCACATGATTTGAAAGAAATCCGCGCACAGGTCATGCTGTGCAACACCTATCATCTCCACCTGCGTCCCGGTGATCAGGTCGTTGCCGATATGGGCGGCCTGCACAAGTTTACCCGCTGGGACGGCCCGATCCTGACCGACAGCGGCGGATTTCAGGTGTTCAGCCTTGCCAAGCTGCGCCACATTACCGAGGAAGGCGTAACGTTCAACTCTCATCTGGACGGCCACCGCATTTTTATGGGGCCGGAACAGAGCATGCAGATTCAGGCAAACCTTGGCTCCACCATTGCCATGGCCTTTGATGAATGCGTGGAAAACCCCGCTGAATATGATTACGCCAAAAACAGCTGCGCGCGTACCGCACGTTGGCTGCTGCGCTGCAAGGCGGAAATGGCCCGCCTGAAGCACGAGGGCAAGGCCGTGAACCCGGACCAGCTGCTGTTTGGCATCAATCAGGGCTGCACCTACAAAGACCTGCGCGTTGAGCACATGAAGCAGATTGCTGAATATGATCTGGACGGTTATGCAATCGGCGGCCTTGCTGTCGGCGAACCTGCCGAAGTGATGTATGATGTGATCAGCGCGGTAGAGCCTTACGCCCCGGCGGATAAGATCCGCTACCTGATGGGCGTTGGCACCCCCGGCAACATCATTGAGGGCGTGTACCGCGGTGTGGATTTGTTTGACTGCGTTATGCCCAGCCGCAACGCCCGCCATGGCCACCTGTTCACATGGAACGGCATCATCAACATTAAAAACCTGAAATATGAGCGTGACGAACAGCCCATTGACCCGCAGTGCGATTGCCCGGTCTGCCGCAATTACAGCCGCGCTTACATCCGCCACCTGCAAAAGGCAGATGAAATGCTGGGTATGCGTTTGGCTGTTATGCACAACCTGTATTTCTACAATCATTTGATGGAGCGGATTCGTGAAGCGTTGGATAACGGCACATTCCAGCAGTTCCATGATAAGTATGTGCATCTTCTGGATTCCAGAATTTAAGCGGATTCCGTGTTTCCTTGCTTTACCCCCTTGCGGTTTATGGCGAAAGCCTGTATAATAATAAAAATACTGTAAAATCAAAATTTAAGGAGTTCCACATTATGATCGAATTTTTGACCGCTGATACTTCCAGCACCGCCAGCCTGCTTGTCACTTTCCTGCCGATGGTTCTGATCCTTGTGTTCATGTACATCATCCTGTACCTGCCCCAGAAAAAGCAGGACAAGAAAGATGCTGCCATGCGCGCTTCCATCGAAGTAGGCGATACCGTTATTACCATCGGTGGTGTTGTTGGCCGCGTTGCTGCTATCAATGATAAGGATGATACCTTTGTTCTGGAAACCACCAGCGACCGTGTGAAGATTCGCTTCCGCCGTTCCGCTATTTCCTCCGTTGAGAAGCTGGACATGGGCAACACTGCAAAAGATACCGCCAAGAAAGATGCTCCTGCCAAGAAGAACTGATTGGTTCTGACTGTATTACCTGAATAACAAACGCCCCTTTTGCATAGTTTGTACCATGCAAAGGGGGCGTTTTCTTTATGTTTGCTGATAATTCAAGGGCTTCATCTGCCAAACTTCGATCAAGTCATATCTGCAAAGTCCGCAGTAAATCAAGCGGCCATTTATCTTGGCTGCTGATCAAAAGTTTCGGCTGCGGCGTGGGCACCGCCATCCTGCTTTTCGCTTTGGCCGCACAGATTTTTGCCCATACTGCACTCTCGCTGGAACTTGTCAAACCGGCAACCTGTGCCAGCGTGGCGGTGGGGGCTGTTCTTTCCGGTCTCGTTCTTGCGAACGGTATTGCTCAAAAACGGCTCTTATGCGGTGTTTCCGTGGGCGTCTTTTATGCGCTGTGTTTGAGCCTCACTACCGCTTTGAGCGGCAAACCGCTTGTATTTGATCATGTGAACCTCGCCTTACTTGCAGCGCTGCTGTTCGGCGGCACCGCAGGCGGCGTGCTGAGTGCATTGGGCGCAGTAGGGAACACTGCGCCCGAACGCTGATGCGCGCCCCGCGACCAGCACCGGCCCCTTACACGCCCAAAAGGGCTCTTAACAGCGGTTCATCCGCCGGTGCGGCTGCTGCCCTGGGCATACAAAAACTTGCGGGCAAAAACGATCTATTCGCTTTCTCTTCTGCGTTTCTGACCGGGTATCTCGCCGGCATTCCGCTCGGCCGGTTTGAGCTCCACGGTGCTTTCACTTCGCTTACAGAGCATGTCATGGCCGCACAAAGTTATACGGCATTCTGGTCTGTCTGGTGCAGTTGGTTTGCCGCGGCATTTTTGCAGGCATCGCTGATTTACCTCTGCGGTTTTCATTTGTGGGGCAGCATTTTTATGGGGGCTTATTTTGCGTTCAAGGGCACTGTATTAGGTGTGTGCGCTTCCGCCATTTATGCGTCCGGCGGGGCACGTGCGCTTGTTGTTTATTGGCTCCTGAACTGCCTGCCGGAGCTTGTGCTGTCGGCATTCATGCTTTGGCTTGCGCATAGTTCGTGCAGGGTAAGTCAAAGCCTGTCCAGCATTGTTTTTTCCGGCTGCCGTTGTGCGCTCACCGGCGCAATCCGGCGCTTATCTGTACATTATCTGCTTTGCCTGCTAGGGTGCGCTGTCAGCAGCTTTATGTTTTCCGCTTCAGCTGTCCTCTTCGCCAGTGTCCTGCTTTGAATCCGTCATCGCTTTGGACTGCGGTGCAATATAGCCAGTATCCGCAAGGGGAGAGGCTTCCACCGCCTGTTTCAACTGCTGCTGGTTGATATGGGTATAAATCTGCGTCGTGGATACATTCTCGTGCCCCAGGATTTCCTTGATGGCCAGCATATCCACACCGCCCTGATACATGAGTGTAGCAGCGGTATGGCGCAGTTTATGCGGCGAATAACCCATATTGTCCAAGCCCGCTGATTTCAAGCAGTTGGCAACAATCTGCTCCACACGGCGCGCTGTTAAACGTCTGCCAGTCTTTTTGGATACAAAAAGTGCTTCTTTATCCCGCAGGTTGTTTAGCGCAGCCCGCGCGGGCAGGTAATGCTCCAACGCAGCCTGGCACGCGGTGTTCAGGTACACCAGGCGTTCTTTGTTTCCTTTGCCGGTAATTTTAATGGTATCGTCCTTAAAATCACCAAGATTGATTGTGATCAGTTCCGCCAAGCGCATACCGCAATTCAGGAAAAAGACAATAATACAGTAGTCCCGTTCATAAAAGTCACTTTGTATATTTTTTAACAGCCGTATACTTTCACTGGCACTCAGATATTTGGGCAGGGATTTCTTTGGGCTGCCAAGGTTGATATTATCCGTTGGATTTTCGCTCAGTTCATTGATCTGGTGGCAAAGGTAGCCAAAAAAGCCGCGCAGAGCGCTCAGCTTGCGGGCACGGGCCTTGGCACCGTTATCATTACTGCGGGCGTAATCCAGATAATTGATAATATCCCGTTTGGTAATGGTGCTGATCTGGCGTTTGGTAATATGGGTCAAGTCAATTTCTTCCGGCGGTGTATCTGGCTGCGCAAGGTTCCAAACCATCATCATATAGCGGAAGAAACCGCGCAGGTCCAGATAGTAACCGTTAATGGTGCGCGGCGAACGCAGCTTGACAACATCCAGATAATGCAGATAATCCATAACAAGATCCGGAATATCCGTATACGGCGCATGCCGGTTTGGGTGCGCCACATCAATGTATGTACTCATTATTGTGAGTAAAGCCCTCCTCTGTATTTCGCTAAACTTGCATTTAGCGAAATTGCATGTTATGCAAAAACACACGAAATCCTGCACCCGCTTGTCGATAGATTCAAGATTTCGTGTGTTCTCTGCATGCCAGTAGCTCCTGGTTTTATTCTTCTTTCCGTTCGCTCTTTTATTTGCCTATTTTTATTTTATTTACTTATTTATTGCGATGTTCATCCAATAGGTCTATCGCAGCCATCACCATGGCATATCATTCAATACCAAATTCAGCCTTTTATCAATCTTCGTCATCACCCAGATTATCTACACGGCCCTGGCCCTTAATATAAAACGGCTCGCTGCCGCGCATGCCTTGCTGGCCCAGCGGCGAAGTAGAAATCGTGATGTTCAGGTTCATCTTTTTCTCATTGCTGACCAGGAACGGGCGCGCTGCATCGCCTGCGGCTTTGAACAGTGCATCGTCCTTGGGTGCATCCAAAACCAAAAGATAACTCTTGGTTGCTCCGTTGATCACCATGATCTGCAGGTATGCAGCTCCCACCATCGGGTACTTTTCCAACTCGGCACACAGCGGGTTGACCAATTCATCCGGGTATACCGAAGGCTCCACGATCGTCACCTTATCGCCGGGCTTGATCTGTGCATTGCGCTGGGCTGCCTGCTGCGCGGCGGTCTGCTTGATTTTTTCCAGCATCGCATTGCGCTGTTTCAGCAAAGATGCAACCATATCCGAGTTAAAGCGCAGGTTATCCGTGAACGGGTTCAGCACAAAACCTGCCACATGGTCGTTACCGTTCAGCATCCGGGCGTAATCATCAAAGCGCAGCAGCATAACCTGACCAGCGGGCTTATTCTGCCACTTATCCAGTTCTTCTGCATCGGTGAATGCGGTAAAGAAAGACTTTCCATCACCAGATTTCAGCAGCGCAAAGGTCACCTTGGTGTCTTTTGGCAGCTGGATTCGTCCATTTTCGTCCGGTTTAGGAGCGTTTTCGCCAATTTCAATCTTAGCCGGTGCAAGGAATACACCGCGCATCATCAGGTTGATAACCGCATTAAAGTTCTGCGGATTGTTTTCCTCACGCAGGGCCGCAGCAGCCTTTTTCAGCGCTGCATTATCAATTTTCGGCGGTTTGGGTGCTGCCGGGGCTGCATTCTGTGCCGGGGTCGTATTCTTTTCCTGTTCGCTCATGATATACTCCTCTTGGTTTGGGTCGCTGCCCATACCATATTATTTATTGATTTTGATTGCATTGATGGCTTCCCGCAGGTATGCAACGCCCACCAAGCGCAGCCCCGGGAATTGCGCAGCATCCAGCATGTTCAGGTTATGTTTGGGCACAATGGCGGTATCAAAGCCCACGCGCTGGGCCTCCCGCAGGCGGGTTTCCAGGTGCGGCACGCTGCGCACTTCCCCGCCCAGACCCACTTCACCAATGGCCAGTGTTTTTTCAGGTACAGGCAGATCCAGCAGACTGGACGCCATTGCCAGGCAGACCGGCAAATCGCAGGCAGTCTCGTCCAGTTTCAGACCGCCAATGATGTTGATATACACATCCTGGTTGCCAAACACATAGCCCGCGCGCTTTTCCAGCACGGCCAGCAGCAGATACATACGGTTATAGTCAAACCCGCTTGCCGTGCGTCGTGGGCTTGGAAACGCCGTTTTCGTTACAAGTGCCTGAATCTCGCTCAGTACTGGCCGCGTACCTTCCATCACGCAGGCAACGCAGGTACCGGAAATGCCAATCGGCCGCCCTTCCAGCATGACCTGCGAGGGGTTTTCGATTTGTTCCAATCCCTTGCCGGTCATATCAAACATGCCGATCTCATTGGTGGAGCCGTAACGGTTCTTCACGGCGCGCAGCACGCGGTACGGCAGGGTCTTGTCGCCCTCAAAGTACAGCACCGTATCCACAATGTGCTCCATGACTTTGGGACCCGCAATGGCGCCGTCTTTGTTGACATGGCCGACAATAAAGGTCGGTATCTCATTCGTTTTTGCCACATTCAAGAAGCGTGCTGAGCTTTCCTTGACCTGGCTGACCGTGCCGGAGGACGACGCCACATCCGTGCAGCGCATCGTCTGGATGGAGTCGATCACTACAAGATCCGGCTTCATCTGTTCAATCAGCCCGCAGATTTCATCCACATCGCTTTCCGCCACAATGGAGATATTATCCTGCGGCACATCCAGCCGAACGGCACGCAGCTTGATCTGCCGTACGGATTCTTCGCCCGTCACATACAGAACCGAGCGCGTCCGGCTTACTTCGCCGCACAGCTGCAGCAGAATGGTAGATTTGCCGATGCCCGGTTCGCCGCCAATCAAAATCACACTGCCCAGCACAATGCCACCGCCCAACACGCGGTCCAGCTCTGCAATGCCAGTTACAATGCGGCTTTTTTCTTCGGTCGTGCTTACGTTTTTCAGTTTCAACGGTTTCAGGCTGGTCTGACCCGTCACACGTACCGGCGCGGCAGCGCGGCCGGAAGAAGACTTTGCCGGTTCTGCCACCACATCTTCGGTCATCGTGTTCCATGCACCGCAGGACGGGCAGCGGCCCAGCCAGCGGGGACTGGTTTCGCCGCACTGGTTGCACACATAAATTGTTTTCAGCTTATCTTTTGGCATGGTTGTTCCCCCGGCCGCATTTTTCGTACCCTTTTATTATATCCTAAATCTCGTGTGGGGGCAAGGTATGCGCCAAAAATAAAGCGGCAGGCTGCCGCCCGGTGTGCCGGGGATGCAGCAGCCTGCGCGCTCATTTTATAAATTCAGACAATCAAAGCATTACCTTGTGGTAGGTCTTTTTCCCCTTTTTGATCACAACACCATTCTGGAGTTGCTCAACCGTCAGACTAAAGGTCGGGTCGGTCACTTTCTCGCCGTCCACCAGAACGCCGCCCTGCTGTACCAGCTGGCGGGCTTCACGGTTGGAACCGCACAGCTTGGCGCCAACCATGGCAGCCAGCAGGCCAACCTTACCGTCCTTGACCAATGCGGCATCCAGCTTGGTGGTAGGCATGTTCTCGTGGTCGGCTACGCCGCTGAACAGCTGGCGGGCTGCACTCTGGGCCTTTTCAGCTTCCTCGGCACCGTGCACCATGCTGGTCAGCTCGTAAGCCAGGATTTCCTTGGCCTTGTTCAGCTGCTCGCCTTCCCAGTGGTCCATCTCATCGATCTGCTCCAGCGGCAGGAAGGTCAGCATGCGGATGCACTTGAGTACATCAGCATCGCCGACATTGCGCCAGTACTGGTAGAACTCGAACGGGCTGGTCTTGTTGGGGTCAAGCCAAACGGCGTTGCCGGCGGTCTTACCCATCTTTTTGCCCTGGCTGTCGGTCAGCAGCGTGATCGTCATGGCGTAAGCATCCTTGCCCAGCTTGCGGCGGATCAGCTCGGTGCCGCCCAGCATGTTGCTCCACTGGTCGTCGCCGCCAAACTCCATGTTGCAGCCGTAATTTTGGAACAGGTGGTAGAAGTCGTAGCTCTGCATGATCATGTAGTTGAATTCCAGGAAGGACAAGCCCTTCTCCATGCGCTGCTTGTAGCATTCGGCGCGCAGCATGTTGTTCACGCTAAAGCAGGGGCCAACTTCACGCAGCAGCTCAATGTAGTTCAGGTTCAGCAGCCAGTCAGCGTTGTTCAGCATCATGGCCTTGCCTTCGCCAAACTCAATAAAGCGCTCCATCTGGCGCTTAAAGCACTCGGCGTTATGGTCAATGTCCTCTTTGGTCAGCATTTTGCGCATATCGGTACGGCCAGAAGGGTCACCGATCATGGTGGTGCCGCCGCCAATCAGGGCAATGGGCTTGTTGCCTGCCATCTGCAGGCGCTTCATCAGGGTCAGGGCCATAAAGTGGCCGGCGGTCAGGCTGTCGGCTGTGCAGTCAAAGCCGATGTAGAAAACAGCCTTGCCGTTGTTGATTACTTCCTTGATTTCTTCCTCGTCCGTTACCTGGGCAATCAGGCCGCGGGCTTTCAGTTCGTCATAAATGGTCATGGGGTGCATCCTCCTTGGTTTGTGCGGCAAGGGCAAAAAATAAAACGCCCCTGCCAAATGTTGAATTTGGCAGAGGGCGATCAAATACGCGGTACCACCTCTGTTTGCCCGTGTCTCGCGGCGGCGGGCCTTCGCGGGTGCGGTAGCCAAAGTGTACAACTGCGACACCCAAACGCTGTAACGTGCGCACACGGCCCAGCCTAACAGCCTTTAGCCAAAGGCGTTCAGCCTGCTGCTCAGGGATGTATTCACCGCTTTGCCTGCCAGCCCCTTACACCAACCGGGGCCTCTCTTTCGCATACAGCAAAACGGTTACTCGTTCCCGTCCTTGCATTTAACTGTTTACTAAATTAGCATATGTTGCCGCTTTTGTCAAGCGTTTGGCGGCAGCTTATTTTTCGATCTGCTTTTCATAGAACGTGATGGACAGCGAAACGCTGATATCATTATTGACCGAAAGATTCTCGTTGGCCGAAACCGCGATCTGTTCAATCGCGCAGCGAAAGCGGCAAAGGAGGCAACATCCTCAATCATTCCGTCCTGCGGCAGACCTGCACCTTCCAGTTTGATGATGCGCTGGGTTTCGCCGCGCACTAAGCCCGCATAGTTGACCACGCGGGCCGTACCCTGAATGCGGCTGACCAGCATCATGATAAAGAAGAACAAAACAATCAGCACAACGGTAAGCACCGTCATGCCGACACGAGATACAAAGGAGGCCTTTTGACCTTTTTCTGGCATCCGGTCAAAAATATGGCAGCAGACATTCCCGCCGCAAGCAGCAGAGGACATTGTTTTTTATAGTTCAATTCCTCTTATTTATCGCAAATTTGCGTATTTCCTCGACGATATTATTGATGGCAACAGGTTTATCAACGATGAACTCCCCAAGAAAGACTCCGGTCTTTCCCCTGTTTCCATCAGCGTTGGAGTTGCTTTTACTGACCGCAAAAAATCGAGCAGATTCATCTTCAAGGATGCTGACAAAGCTCTTTATCTGGTAAAAGAAAACAGCAGACGCGGATGTGCAATCTATTAACGTCTCCTTTTCATTATCATTTGCTCCCAGCTGGTACAAGTTGGGAGCTTTTTTCTTCGTTCAAACATAAAAATTTATATCAGATGTATCTTTATACTGTATTTTAACGTACACTCATAATATTTCTTCATGAATCTTGTCGAAACATATTGATTTTAAGTACATTTTGGGCTAACATTGTAAATAGCTTTTGTTGTATTTGCCAGGCCCCATACATTTCAGAAAGGTCGATGCCGCATGTATCATTCGGCTATGGAACCCCGCCCCGTCAGCTGCTCATCTTTTGTACCTTTACTGCGCAGGATGAGCTATCTCATCCTCAAACGCGGGTTTGATCTTGTATTTTCTTTGGTTCTGCTTGTTACCTGCGCGCTGCTCATGGCTGTGATTGCGCTTGTTGTTTGGCTGGATTCCCCCGGCAAGATCATTTACACACAAATACGGCTTGGATACGGCGGGAAGCCTTTTACTATCTACAAATTCCGTTCTATGCAGCAAAGCACTGCCCCGGATGATGCGAAGTGGACCAGTGAAAACGACACACGCATTACCCGCGTTGGCCATATCCTGCGCCTGACCCACCTGGACGAACTGCCGCAGCTGCTCAACATCTTTATGGGCGAAATGAGCTTTGTTGGCCCGCGCCCCGAACGCCCCACTGTTTATGACGACCTTGACGGCAAAGTCGAGAACTTCCGCAGCCGTATGCAGGTTATGCCGGGCCTGACTGGTTACGCGCAGGTCAATGGCGGCTATGATTTGAACCCTGCAGAAAAGCTCAAATATGATTTGATCTATATCAATCACTGCTCTGTACTGTTTGACCTTTGGTGCCTGCTAAAAACAATACCTGTTGTTTTTACAATGAAAGGCGCAAGGTAATATATTTTTGCCGGAAAGCAAAACGCCCCGTAAGCATTTTGTTATGCACGCTTACAGGGCATGAGACTTTCATATCGTCACTTATTTTTATGAGGAATCAACTATCGCACAAAATCCAAGGGGCTATATGCAGAAAAACTCCCGCGAGCGACCTGCCTGCGGGAGCTATGGAGGTGACGGGCAGATTTGAACTGCCGAATGAGGGTTTTGCAGACCCTTGCCTTACCACTTGGCCACGTCACCATAATAAGCAAAAAGCCGGCATAAACCGGTTCCTTGCTGTTTGTCTGGAGCGGCCGACGAGGCTCGAACTCGCTACCTCCACCTTGGCAAGGTGGCGCTCTACCAGATGAGCTACGGCCGCATATTGCAGTTTCTTTACCCTGAAACTGCAAAACAGGTGGTGCCTCCGATCGGAATCGAACCAATGACACGGGGATTTTCAGTCCCCTGCTCTACCGACTGAGCTACAGAGGCATAATGGCGACCCGGATCAGGCTCGAACTGACGACCTCTAGCGTGACAGGCTAGCGTTCTAACCAACTGAACTACCGGGCCACAGAGGAAAGAGCCAACCTGATTCGCCTGCAAAGCCTGCACAAGGTGCAAACCAGCTGCCTGAAACCAAATCTCCGAAATGGAGCGGCCGACGAGGCTCGAACTCGCTACCTCCACCTTGGCAAGGTGGCGCTCTACCAGATGAGCTACGGCCGCA